>JBDUDG010000264.1:0-4884 GCA_040003045.1 Saprospiraceae bacterium
CGATTGATTGTGAAGACTAGATTATTAGATCAGCAAATGTTTTGGACAGCTGTGATTCTATTCCTCTATTCCTCTCTTCCTCTATTCCTCTATTCCTCTTTTCCTCTGTTTCCCTTTTTCCCTTTTTCCCTTTTTTCCTTTTTCCCTTTTTCCCTTTTCCTCTGTTCCTCTGTTCCCCTTTTTCCCTTTTTCCCTTTCCCCCTTTTCCACCACCTATTGAATTTCAAATTTTATCTGCAGGGTAAGCACAAATTCAACGGCAGGCTCAGTCACATAAGGATTGATCACTTTATCGAAACCCGAGTAATTGATTTTATCATAATAAAATGTGGCGCTTTTCCTGATCGCTTTCATGGTATAAGTGCTTTGACTATTATACCCGCCATCTGATACATTGCCACTTTCGTATGCCTGGTAGCTCGTGTATAATTCATCAGGATAATATGAACTAAACTGGTCACCATAGATTTCAGATGCAGGTGCAAGATGTGCATTGGTCACCGTGGTGTACTGGATTTTTTTCTGATTGATGATTTCAGCAGCGGCATTGAATAATTGAGTATGGATTGCGTTCAGATCATTGACGATATAATCCAATTTGACTAAATCGTAGATCTCATATCCTGAAGCTATGAGGACCATCTGATCAAGATCGCTGATATGACTAAATTTTACGATGACATTTTTCTTTAATTCAAATCCCTGTAGATATTCCTCAGCGAGGTCGCCATTTATTTTGTAATCGTAGATCTTATTCTGCGAGGTCATATCGATGTATAAATCTGTTTTGCCCACTCCCATTTTAATCAGGTCGGATGTAAAATTTTTAATACGCTTATCGATCTTGTCATTGCATTCTTTTATTGTGGCACCTTCTTCAGCAAGTCCAAAAGTGACCACATATCCATCAGCGATGACATTCTGAGCCACACTCACCTGGATGATAAAGGTAGAATCAGACAAATAGAGCGTTTCTTTTCCCGGTATTTTTCTTTTGGAATAACCACCTTCGCCATAAACGGAATTACCACTTTGCTGGGCATTCAGTACAACTGAAAAAAAGAATGATAATGTGAAGAACAAATAAGTCCAGTTTTTCATGCCTTATTTTTTATAGAATGAAATAATTATTTTAATGAATCGTCAGCTTTTCACACCGGAGCCCATCAGATGTCTTTAATTGAATCACATACACACCAGAAGACAGTCCGGCAACATCCATTTCAATTTTTTGATCACCCGCTTCATAATGAATTGACGGCATTCTTTTGACCACTTGTCCACTGAGATTTAATACATTCATGCTTAGTTCTGTGGATTCTTTTAAATCCAATTCAATACTAAAAAGGCCGCTGGAAGGATTGGGAGAGATGGATAGGTGAGTAATCTCTTTCATATCTTTCGTTGCAACGAATGGCACTAATAATCCACTTCTTGGACCCTGCAATGAATTTCGCATCAGTGCGACCTGGCCATGTGTGAACATATTCATGCAGGCTTCGCTGGCATAGTCCATGTAGTTTTCTATCAGGTCAGGCACATCTCTGTTGTAATACGGTTCAATTTGTGTACAGGTATTTTTTGTAGTGTCACAATCGAATGCGGACTGTGCGTTAGCGAAAGGTGTGTCATCCACTCCATCACTCTGAGCGCAATCATTGGCGCCCAATAGACCGCCGTCACCCCAGATATGCCGTAAGCCAAAATAATGGCCCACTTCATGAACTGTAGTTCTTCCTTTCACTACAATATCTCCGCTGCCATCAGGATTGGCGATTGGATTTGGATTGTTACTACCGAAAACGCGAAAATCAATTGCAACACCATCTTCACCCGCTGTAGGTGCTCCGGATTGTGCCGGCCAGTTTTGTAAATTGTTCGGTGGAAATGCAAAACCCAATATCTGTCCAATCGTAACACCAAGAAATTTGATGGGCTGAATATTGCAAACCCATATATTCAGATAATCCACCGGGTTCCATGCATCACTTCCACCATCAGATGTATGTTTGGCTTCAGCAAGTAGATTTGTTCCAAGTAAATCAACATTAAAGAGAACATTAGTATGCACACGTACTATTCCCGCAAGATGGAAATGGATATTTGCATTTCCTGCTTCCGGTTTGAATAATGATCGGAGATTGGAGGAATCTGCATTGAGTCGGTTGTAATCTTTATTTAGTATGTCAATCTGGTTATAGATGATGCTGTCGTCCAGATTTTCTTTCAATGCGTTCCAGACAACATGCACAACTACATTTACATCAAGAGGATCGTTGGCTCTTTTGGAAGTTGCAGTTCTGGTATCTTCAAATGTTTCATTAAATGCATTGAATAAGTCCGGATATTTTTCCTTCAAAATATTCGAAAATACTTCGTTGCCACAAAAAACAGGTCTGATTGGTAATTGTCCGAATGTATGGGAAAAAATAAATTGAGAAAGAATGACGACGGACCAAATGCCGAACATTGAAGGTGTAGGTCGTAAATATTTCAACATCGGATAGCTGGATTTTAAGTGGAGAGCTTCTTGTTCGCTAAGCTACCATTTTTCAATGCATTCTTATAGTTTTTCGAATTCATCTATTTTGTCCAGCTCAAATATTGTGACCCCATCTTCGCGGAAGTGGTAGGGAAGCTTGAATTTTGCGTTCCATGTTATTTCGCTGACGAAGTAGGAGCTCTTGGCATGCACACTTTGAGCATGGGTTTCATTATAGCCTTTTATCATCACCAGCAATTCCAGTTGCGACTGAATGTAGTCATCGGGAGTCCAGCCATACAATGGACTGTTATCATCGATGTAATGCACGATCGTCCAGTTTAGAGGGAAATAGGTAATCTTTGCATTTTCTATATTCAGGTTTTGATATTTACGGGTGGATACACCATTTTCCTCAACGATTACATTCATGAGCACTCTCGCTTCAAGTTCTGTCAGATTGTGATTGCGTTCATTCGCAGTTCTGAACATGAGGGCAAATCCTTCTTTATATGGTGTGTATAAAATATTTTTTGAAAATCGAATGCCGGGAGATGGTTTTGAAAATCGGCCATACATCAGTCCGGTAAAAATCGCGAAGCTCATCAATCCTGTCAACGCTTCTACTGCCGCCAAAACACTCACTATTGCAGATAAGGGATATAAAGAACCATATCCTACAGTCGTGAGGGTTTGCGCACTGAAAAAATAAGCCACCAGGAACCTGTTCTTTACCTCATAATCCGAAGTCATCCCTATGCCGTAAAAATCAATACCGAGATATATGAAAGCAAAAATTGTATTGATTATGATATAAAACAGAACAATGAATACGAAAAATCTTGTCCAGCTCATTGTAATCAGATCATGGAATAATGATTTTTTTTCACCCACCCGGACCAGGTTGAATGTGCCGTCTTTATTTATGATCCTTTTGGATTTATCAATAGCCTTATTGGTAAAACCAAATTCATCTCCTTTATTTTCAGGTTTATTAAATCGCTTCTGAAGCAGATCATTCACTTTCATAAAATAGAATATTTTTTTTGGCAGACAATTATTCTGCCGGACCAAATGTAATAATTGTGAGTAAGGTAATTGCGGAATTTTGCTTCATATGACTTATTCATTTTCGAAAGTTATGTTTCGAGAAATGATTACTTTAAAAAAAGGTGTTCCGTTGAGACGAAACACCTTTTTAGTGAATGAATTTATTTCTTGCCTATTTATTCTTTTTAGGATAGGGTGGTGGAGCAGGATTTTCTTTTCGTTGAAGCAATTCACCTTTGATCACCTCAATAGCCTTATCAAGCTGATCGTCTTTCCCTTTGAATTCATCAGAAGGGGAATTGATCACCTCGATATCAGGATCTACACCGTGACCTTCCATCGGCCAGGTCGCCCCACCGGCAGCGTCAAACCTTGCAAATTCAGGTTTTGATAAAGTTCCTCCGTCTATAAACGGAAGACTTCCCCGGATGCCTACGACGCCACCCCATGATCTGCGGCCGATGATTTTTCCAAGTCCATATTTTCTAAAACGATAAGGAAAAATATCACCATCCGATGCAGAATACTGATCAATGAGCAGCACCTTAGGACCAACGACTTCTTCAGGATCTGCATTAGGTATCGTCACATTTCTTGGTAATGTATAAAATGCAGCTTCTCTTCTCAGGCGCTCTACGATTTGTGGAGATACATTTCCACCACCATTTCCACGATCATCGATGATCAGCGCTTTCTTAGTCAGCTGTGAATAAAAATATTTTACAAATTCATTTAATCCTTCAGTCCCCATATCAGGAATATGGATGTATCCGACCTCACCGTTTGTTTTTGAACTGACATAATCGATATTTTTCCGCACCCATTCAAGATAATATAAACCTGATTCGTCTGCGACAGGGGTCATCAGTGTTTTATGACTTCCTGTTAATGCGGGCTTGCTGTTGACGGTTATCTCCGTAGTCTTATTTGCGGTATTGATGAGGAGCTCATAAATATCCTGGACTGTTTTAGTGCTGACCCCATTAACAGCCAGGATATAATCTCCCTTGTTGACATTCACCCCAACTTCTGTAAGTGGAGAGCGTGTCACTTCTTCCCAATTCTCTCCTTTCATGATCTCATTGATCCTGAAATATCCGGACGTATCCTTTGAAATTTTTGCCCCAAGCAATCCCATCAGGATTCGGTCAGGTTTGGGTGCATCCCCACCTCCAACATAAGAATGCCCTATGCTCAATTCGCCAATCATCTCACCAATAATGTAGGTGAGATCTGTTCTGTTGTTGACAGAAGGTAAAAGTACTTTGTATTTGTCCTTTATGGATTGCCAGTTTAGGCCATGCATTCCGGGATCATAAAAGAAATCGCGCATTTGTCTCCATGATTCATTG
>JBDUDG010000265.1:0-4883 GCA_040003045.1 Saprospiraceae bacterium
CTGCCGCAGGTTGACCTTCGGCTGGAGTTGTCGTAAGGTTTTCTCTTGCCTTATCCTTAGCATCATTTGCACCACCCTGGCATGCTACCATGGTCAATGAAACGACCGCAATAAGAGCTACAAATAGATTTTTGAATAGATTCATTTCTAAAGTGTTTTTTATGTTTTCAAGAATGGGACAAAATTATAAAAACTTCATATATATTGGAGGAACTACCTTATCATAGCCTGTTAACGAGGTGTGAATCAACACATTCCGACTAAAAAAACATTCCCTTCCTTCGATAATAGCCCATAATTCTATATTTGCGACTTATTATGGTTTTGGTCTCGTAGTTTAATGTTGAGCCTCAGCGAAATCCCGCAAATGGCGGGAGATAGAATAGAAGTTATTTGAAAAAAATGGTCTCGTAGTTCAATGGATAGAATAGAAGTTTCCTAAACTTTTGATGCAGGTTCGATCCCCGCCGAGGCTACTGAAATGGTAAAGAGCATGTTGCATAGGGCATAAGGTAAAAATGAAGTAATGTCCTATGCTTCGCCCCAACGAAAAGTATCCAACTGAAACCCGGCAAGATCCAGAACTCTGTCTACAACAGTCAAACAAAGTTTTTCAATCGTATCAGGCTTACTGTAAAATGAAGGGATCGCCGGACATATAATAGCACCAGCCTGTGTAAGCGTTGTCATATTGTCGAGATGAATCATACTAAAGGGCGATTCCCTGGGAACTACGATAAGTTTTCTTCTCTCTTTAAGGATCACATCAGCCGCCCTGGTCATCAGATCATCAGAGAAACCACACGCGATCCTGGCAATGGTCCCCATTGAACATGGGCAGATAATCATCGTTCCAAAACGAGATGAGCCGCTAGCGAAAGGCGCAGTGAAGTCAGTTGAATCATAGATTTTATACCCATAACTTTCCACTGTTCTGTCGCTAATTTCGAGGTCCCAATTGATTTTTGCATTTCTGCTTATCACGATTCCGACCTCATCAAATTGATCCCGCAGCGCATCCAGCCGGTCCAAAAGCAGTCTGGCGTATATCGCACCACTTGAGCCCCCTAATCCTAATATGAGTTTATGCATATATTTGTAGCCTAATCAAAGTAGAAATATAATGTCTTTATCCAAGTATTGTTTATTAACGCTGCTCCTGGTGGGTGCGATGAGTTTACAAGCCCAGGAAATTAAATGGATGTCCTGGGATGAAGCAGTTGCTGCAAATGCAAAAACCCCTAAAAAGATTTTTGTAGACGTTTATACAGATTGGTGTGGATGGTGTAAAAAAATGGAACAAACCACATTCCAGGAACCGGCTGTTGTGGCCGCCATTTCCAAAGACTTTTACGCCGTTCGACTGAATGCTGAGCAGAAGGAAAGCATTTTCTGGAGGGATATGGAATTCAAATGGGAAGCAGGTGGAAGAGGTGGAACGAACAGACTTGCCTATGAAATTCTTGATGGCCAAATGTCATATCCTACATTCGTGCTCTTAGATAAGGAATTTGCCCGCATTGCTATTTCGCCTGGTTACAAAGTTGGTGATGCTCTGCTGAAAGAACTGAAATATGCTTCTGAAGAAATTTACAGGACCACAGATTGGGCAACATATCTTTCCAAAAGTTAGACGATAGATTTTTGAATGTTTACGATTTGAAGATCTGGAGAATAGAAGTTTCAGGTCTTCTGCATCATTTTTAATGAAAGGCTCCGTAGCTCAATTGGATAGAGCAACGCTCTTCTAAAGCGTAGGTTACTGGTTCGAACCCAGTCGGAGTCACCAGTTTTTAAAATCAAATACCGGTGGCTTTATTTCAGCTCAATCCATCAGACGTTCAGATCGAACCTTCATGGCTTGAGCATTTGTCGGGTGAATTTTCGAAGCCATATTTTTCACAGATTAAGAAATTCCTGACTGAAGAGAAAGCAAAAGGGAAAACTATTTTTCCTCCGGGGCCCCTCATCTTTAATGCCTTCAACAAAACTCCTTTCGATAAAGTAAAGGTTGTCATCATCGGACAAGATCCATATCACGGTGTAGGTCAGGCAATGGGTCTTTGCTTTTCAGTCCCAAAAAATGTTACAGTTCCGGCCTCTCTCAAAAATATTTATAAAGAGCTACACCGGAATACTGGGATTGCCATTCCACATCATGGTGATCTGAGTGCTTGGTCTTCACAAGGTGTTTTTCTGCTAAATGCCATTCTTACTGTAGAACAGAATGCACCTGCATCTCACAGCAAAATTGGATGGCAACTTTTCACAGATGCTGTGATAAGAACACTGTCAATTCATCGGGAAGGACTTATCTTTCTGCTTTGGGGGAATTATGCAAGAACCAAAAAGCAATTGATCGATCAAACCAGGCATATTGTCCTTGAGGCCGCTCATCCATCTCCTTTGGCACGGGACGCTTTCAAAGGGTGCAGCCATTTCTCAAAAACAAATTCAATATTGATAGACAAGGGTGAATCCGCTATAAACTGGTCATTGTAATGAATATTTTCTATAAGAGATTACTGGGGATAGGATGCCTTCTGGGCGCTACAGGGGTGATCGCAGGTGCATTTGGGGCTCATTTTCTAAAAAGCAGGCTGGATGTAAATTCAATTGAAGTAATTCGAACAGGCGTACTATATCTTTTCATTCATGTACTGGCTATATTATTCGTTGTAAACCTGGGAAGCAAATCAGATCTTTCACGCCTTTTAAGAAGCTCCGGGATCCTGTTTATGATTGGGATTTTTTTCTTTACCGGTTCACTCCTTTTTATTGGAACAAGCAGTCTTACCGGGCTTGATATTCCTTTGATTGGCTTGCTGACGCCATTGGGAGGGGTTTGTTTTATTGCGGGGTGGGTTTTACTATCCGTTTACTCATTTACTTCGAAATGAGAAAAGGGGAGAATAATTTTAGTAATAGTATATGCTAAATGAAAACTCTTTATATTTCGGTGAATTTTGAAATCAATATCTAAAAAATAAAAACTCTAACTATGAAAAAATTTGTCTTACTCTTCTCAATGTTGGTTCTTTTTGCAATTGCAAATAGCGCACATGCTCAAGGATATAAAAGCGCAATTGGACTCCGTTTAGGGTCTCCATTGGCGATATCTTACAAGTTCTTCATTTCGGATCCCGCCGCTATTGAATTATACCTGGGGTACAGAAGTTATGGTGTTGGATATACATTTTTAAATCCGGGTGCTATGTATCAATATCACTTCCCGATCAGTAGTGTTGAAGGACTTCAGTGGTATGTAGGTGGTGGAGCAAGTTTATACCTTTATAGCTATAAATCGAGCTATGGCACGGCCGGGGACAATCTTGCTTTTGGTATAAACGGCGTTTTGGGTCTCGATTATAAATTTGCAAATGCACCTATAAATCTAAGTGCTGATTGGTTGCCAACCATCGTAATTGGTGGTTTCAGCGGATTTGGAGCAGGTTATGGAGCCCTTTCAGCTCGGTATACATTGAACTAGTATTAGCATATTACTTTATAAAAAAAGGCTGTCTCTTCACTGTGACAGCCTTTTTTATTTTATACGCGGAATTATTTGCTTCGGCGTATCTTAGTCAGAAGCAACCCTCTTTTTGCATTAGTCTCAAACCCAATATTTATCCATGTTACGGAAAGCATCCCTTCTCCTTTTCCCAATTTTGGCGGTATTTCATACTACCCTGTCTGCTTCACCTGTCATCAATACTGAAGATCACCCGGTAGCCAGAATTGAAATGAATGAATTGATACCTGATCATCAAGCGACCCACGCAGAAGTAAGAATCCTGAAAAAAAACGAAAGCCGGCTCTATCGTTTTGAAAATATAATGCATAGACTATCCACCAAAAAATCGAGGCACAGTAAAGGACTGTTTTCTGATCCGGTTAACAAATGGTTTTGGATATGGCTGGTGACCTGGGGTTTTGGTGCTCTGGTTTTGGTGGTATCCTCAGGAGGCGTCGCAAGTCCTGCAATTGGAATCATCTGGTTATTGGCCTTTGCCATAGGTTCCATTTCACTAATCATCTGGCTTTTAAAGAAATTCGGATGATCCGATCTTAAAATAAATTCATCTTTTAAAAAGGCCGCATAAATAATGTGGCCTTTTGATTTTAATAGTTCTTTATAGTGCCCTTAACTGAATCTTAGGAAACCTGCAAGCATCCATGGCGTCATCATAATAACTAAAACATAAATGCCATGACAACGAAACTTGCACTCCGAAACAAACTTACAATGGTGGCTTTATTTTCCATCGGTATGTTTCCTTTGATTCAGGCTCAATCTAAAATTACTGCCTTTGGATCTTACGGTATTTCTGATATCCAGGTATCCGGCCTGGGCATCCTTGATTTGCTCGATCCTTATATCAAGCCTATTGCACAATACACCGCAGGCATTCAATACGAAAAAGCTGTAGGAAATCACATTGCGCTGATCACAGGTGCACAGTATACATCAAGGGGCTTCACAGCAAAAGAAGACTTTAATGTACATGTGTTCGGATTGGATCTCCCAATCGGTGCAAGGATTGATACGCGGCTTCAATATGTCGAAGTGCCTTTGATGCTGAAATATTCTATTGGAGACAAAGGGATAAGCCCTTACATCAAAGCAGGTGCTTCGACTGCTTACGCCGTGTCAGGAAAATTTACGCCAAAAGTGGATGCGATCATCACATGGAAATTGCCATCAATCAATATCAATCTCGACAATAACATGTACAACAGGTTTGATGTGTCAGCAGTGGTTGGTGCAGGTGTAGATATTCCAACGAATGAAACAAGTTCGATCCAGTTTGATATCAACTACAGGCACAGTCTGAATGATATGTTCCTTGATAAAATCACGGACATCAGGATTAAATCTCATG
>JBDUDG010000266.1:0-4882 GCA_040003045.1 Saprospiraceae bacterium
TGGGTGTTTCTTCCTGAGGATTTAGAGGGCCTGTAACATAGACAGGTACGATTATACTGCTAATGAAAAATACACTCGGATCTCCTTCCAGTTCATTTCGCACCTGAATGACGAGCGCGCCTTTAGTTGTCCCTCTTGGAAAATTGACCGTGACTGCGAAATAATGATCATTAAAATTGTTTGAAGTATTGACTGCATAGGACTGACCTGGTTCATAGGTTACTCCACCATCAGAAGTTATAAAAACCGGTGATACTCCATTCTGCACAGCAGGATTCCAGCCAAATGCATCAGATATTCCAAATGTGACCTGGTAGGATCTTCCCGCAATAGCCTTGAGAAATCTTGTAGGTTCTGTCTGTTGAAGTTGTTGCGCAATTGCAGGAGGCAAATCTGCACCACTACAATTGCAGACCGTATAGCCTACATAGATATCACAGACAGGTTCCGGAAGTCCACTGACGCTGATAGTCGAATTCGATCCGGGAAATACAGTGTAAAAAAATCCTTGTGCATGCCCGATGGACAAATAAAAGCACAGGAATAAAATCAGGCAATTCGATTTTTGTTTACTTGCTGTTGCTGAATGAAGTGTAGAAATTTTCATAAGCATAAATTTAATTTTCGGAGAAAGAGTCTGGGTTCCAAAATTTTAGATCTGCATTATCCTGTGTTTTCAGAATAATGCTCGCCTTTACAAATTTAGATATGTAAAAGGGCCTGGGGAATCACATCTTGATGTGATCAGGCGAAAAAGGCGGAATGATGAGATTGCCTTCGCCAAGGCCTCGGCAATTGAAAGCGGAAAAGGTGGATAAGGCAAATGCCCTTTCAAGTAAACAATCGTCTGTGCCCTCTTTTCTTGAGAATTTCACAATGACTTCAGCTTCAATTTCACTTGAAAACCATGATCACGTTTCAATTCGAAGGAAGCGCCGAGTTTTTTAGTTCGCATTTCCATATTCTGTAAACCGAAGCCGGTTGAGCCTGTGGAAGAAACGGTTGTGCCATTGTCCTCAACCGACAATTCAAAGTGGTCTCCAAATTGTCCAAAATGGATCGTTACGATTGTTGCATTTGAATGTTTGACGATATTGGTAATGGCTTCTTTGAAAAAAAGAAATAAATGCTGACGTGCATCGACCCGCAGTTTTTTTTCAAGCGGCAGGTCACCTAATACGAAATGAAAAATCATCTCTTTCGGTGTCAGCATTTCTTCAGCGTGCTCGCGCATACGGTCAAGTAAATTTTTAACCTGGTCCCGACGACTGTCTATCGACCATACGACGTCTCGCATTTTGGAAAGAGTCAGGCGGCTGATATCGGATAACCTGCGAAGACGGGCAGGATCCGTCTTCTGTTGATCAAGCTCAAGAATTTCAGCCTGCATAGCCAATCCGGATAACATTGAACCCACTTCGTCATGAAGATCACCTGCAATGCGCATTCTCATCCTTTCCATTTCAAGTAGCCGCTGCAACCGGTAACGAGTGAATGCATAAACAAGCCCTGCGATGCCGACGACGCAAAGGAATAAAAACCACCATGTCGTATAAAAGAAAGGCCTGACGTGAATCTGCACCGATAATTCTTTTTCGCTCCAGTTGCCTTTGCTGTCTGCACCTTTGATATGAAGTTTATAATTTCCTGAGGGCAACTTATGATAGCGCACTATCGGAACATTACCAAGATAAGACCAACCTTTTTCCAATCCTTCCAACCAGACATAATACCTGTTTTTGTCAGGTTTAAAATAATTGGGCAGCGTCCAGGTAAATTGAAAATAACTGTCATACGGAGAGATCACTATAGGTGCCAATGTGTCCTCGCCGAGAATATGGGTTTCCAGACTATCCCGGATGCGATTGTATTTCGAAAAACCGGTGAAGCAAAGTGAAGGATTAGTTACGCTCTCCAGAATTTCAGCAGGATCAAAATAATTGACGCCATTCATTCCGCCAAACCACAGTCTTCCAATATGGTCTTTTAAAAAAGAAGTATAGTTGAATTCATTGTTGGATAATCCATCTTCTTCATAATAATTTTGAAATGAGCCTTCTTTTTTCTGATAGCAGGAAAGGCCATTGTATGTGCTCACCCAAATATTGCCTTTCGCATCTTCGAGAATACCGGTTACATTGTCATTTGCAAGACCTTCCTTTTGAGTAAAAACCTGGATGCTTTGTTTATTGACATTAAATGCATCCAGTCCGCCTCCAAACGTGCCGATCCAAAGCAAGGTATCACCATCATTGTGGAGGACGATCAGGTGATTACTGCTCAGTGATGGCTTTGTGTCTGTAGTCAGATGTTGCAGAACGGAACCGGTTGTATCATAACGGTACAGCCCGTCATTGTCTGTGGCAATCCAGATGGAAGCGTCTTTATTCTCCAGAAAGAATTCGGTTTTGACGGATTGGTCGTGTGGGGTTGATTCCTTCTGAAATTTCTTTAGTACATGAGTCGCAGGATTGTAAAGAGTAAGCCGATCCAGTTTGATGCCCATCAGAAACTGACCATCGCTCAGCCGGACTAATGGATTATGAAAAAATCCTTCTGCTATATATGTGAAATCAATAGCTTCTGTGACCGCCATAAGATTGAGGTCAATTTTAATCAGCTTGTCTGTTAGAGTCCATACTGAATTATCCTCTAGACTGGAAATAAAATGCTTGGACCCTCCCATAAACTCTATCCCTTCAGTAAGAGGAGCTCTGATGGTAATGGCAGAATTTTGTTTAGAGGCAGGGAACACCTGATGAAGGCCAACACTACCGGTTTCGCAGTAAGCAAATATGCGATAACTGTTATCTTCAAAAATGCTACGCATGGCATTGCCCCAGGATTCCCCCGGGATGCTTGCACTAATCCGGAACAATTGTCTTTGAATCGGGATCTTCAGCAATCCATTATCTGTAGCCACCCAAAGAAGATTGGACTGATCTTCATAAAGGCATTGGATGTTAGTGAATTGCAATGTGTTTTGAATTTCATCAGAATAATTGGTCCATGTACCATCCGAATTCCAGCGCAGTAATTGTGATTTCGTGGTGAACCAGACATTAGCCTGACTGTCTTCAATTGAATTGAAAGCCGGCCCCGATAAACTATCCCTGATGACTTCCATTTTTTTTTCATCAGGACGATAAAGCCAGATTTGATATTTGCTTTTTGGAAAAAGAAATATTCGGTTTTGACGGTCGATGTTTACAGGAATGAAATACATTTTAGTGCCAAACCAGATAAAGCTGTCGGGTTTCATCTGCAGCATTTGCTTTCCATCGGGAGAAAATTGTTGTAGGCCATTTTGGATCGTGCTCCACCATGCGTTGCCGAAGGTATCGATGGCCAGGCTTGTAAATTCGCGTCTGCCCCGTGCAACATTTGCCACCTTGTGAAATTCTTTTCCATCCTCACTTCTCGACAAAAACTGGTTTTCCTTATTTTCTGATACCGTCCAGATATTTCCATTTACACTTTTTCGAAGTTGAAGCAGATCTCCCTCTATGCCGGATTCGACAGAAAGAAGGTGCGATGTGAATGTGCGGCGGTTGAATTTGTAAAGACGTTTATCAACACCAATCATCAGACTGTCATCTGAGAGCAGCATCCCATCCAGCATTATTTCTTCGCCCGGAAAAGATTGGTCAGGATGATTGCCCTTCGTAAATACCTTAACCTGGTAGCCATCATAGCGGTTCAATCCCTGTTTGGTGCCAAACCACATCAGGCCCTGCTTATCCTGCACGATAGCGGTGACATCACGGAAGTTCAACCCGTCTTCGACTGTCAATGCTTCGGCTTTGGGCAATCGTTGTCCAGAAATACGGGCAACGGAAATAAAAATAAGAGCGGATACGCAAATATAGAACCTGATCCGGTAGACATACATCAAAAAGCCGGTTTTATACATTGTGCAATAAGCTATTGTGTAAAATAGGAAAAAATTGAACTCCTCTCCTTCGCATGAAGATGTGATGTCGGAGGTGATCTCCTTCACTACCTTTGAACCATGAAGCCGATTCCGTTAGCTATTGTGGAAGATGACCCGATCATCGGGGAGAGCCTGCGCACTTTCCTGGGTGAAGATCCGCAGTTTGAGCTCGTCTGTGCGAGTACATCTATGGAAGATTTTCTTCAACTGTTGGATATCGATTCCCGGATTGCGCCTGCTGTTTTGCTATTAGATATTCAGTTACCCGGGATTTCAGGCATTGAGGGGATACCGGCTATAAAACAATTACGTCCCGGCATTGATATCATCATGCTGACTACTTTTGAAGAAAGTGAAAAGATATTTGCTGCACTTTGTGCAGGTGCCTGTTCGTATTTATCGAAAAGAGTTTCACTCGTGACCATCCGGGATGCGATCCTCACAGTACATCGCGGTGGATCATATATGTCGCCAAGTATTGCAAGGAAGGTGATCGAGCATTTTAGACCATTACCCAAAAAAGTAGAAGGCCCGTTGACTTCACGTCAAAAGGAAATAGTAGAGTGTATCGTCAATGGATTGAGCTATAAAATGGCGGCTGATAAGCTGAGTATTTCACTCGATACAGTAAGGACGCATATCAAACATATCTACCATGTACTAGAGATCAATAGTAAAGGAGAGTTGATCCGAAGGACGCTTGATAAAACAAGGTAAGTGGGATGGGATAAATTATTGGTTAAGAGCAATAGGACAGGTCTTTGGGTTTAGAGTTTTAGGCGAATCAGCTTACGCTGTTTCTGGTTTAGAAAGTTTAGTTTTTGTTTTTTGCTTTTCTAAACTTTCTAAACTCATCTACCCATTTTATCAATCAATTCCTGCAGGTTCTGCATCTTCTTGGGTTCCCTGTGCTCCTTGCAGAAATCAGTATGAAACCTGTGCGCACTG
>JBDUDG010000267.1:0-4865 GCA_040003045.1 Saprospiraceae bacterium
ATTATGACTTAAATTCTCTTTGACACTTATCGATAAATTATGAGAGCGCTATTTTCTGTTCTGATTATTTCTGTCCTGTCATCATTGTCAGTTTTGGGTGAGGAGACAACCTCTTTCAGAATTGGACCATCAACTGCAATGGTGCATCGTCAGGATGATATGAGCGGAAGATATGTGCAACATGAAGCCCCCAGACGTAAAGTCAAAAAGAAACGCACGACCATCCTAAACCGCAAAACCAAGCGCGGACATGGTCATCACTGTCCATCATTCTGATCTCATCACGTGACACTGAGGATATTCATTTTTCCAATAGTTCTATTTTTTTTCGGGCTCACGTCGCTCAATGGACAGGCGAGATATGTTGCACCTAAAATACCAGCGAAGGCCATTTCTGCATTGCAGGATGCCGTATTAGCAGCGGCAGCAGGGCAAATCGAGGTTCCTGTAAAAGATATTCAAGAGCTTATTGCTAAATACCCCACGTGGACATTGCCCAGACAAAAGTTAAGTGAGATCTATTACAAGGCAGGTCGCAAGAAGGAAGCGGTCAAAACACTTGAAGGGGCCATTGCTATAGATTCTGCCTCACAGACGCAACAGCTTTTTACTATCGGAAGATTATATGAGCAAACGAGCCAACCCGTACTCGCCATCAAAGCATACAATGCAGTCATTCGATTTGATTCAACGCCTGAGTTAAAGCAAAAATCAATGATGAGCCGTGATGCACTTGAAAAAAAGAAAAATCTGTGGGCGACTGATTTACAGATTGAATTCACACCATTGCCGGGAGATATCAACACACCCAATCACGAATCACTTGGCAAGTGGACACTTGATGGACGTCAGTTGATCTTCACAAGGCTTCTCAACAATCAGGAGGATCTTTTTCTGGCGAAATTCGACAGCACAAATCGAATAGCGCTCGAAGATCTTCCCTTCAATACAAATGAAAATGAAGGTGCACATGCTATTTCGCCAGACGGGAAATATATCATCTTCACATCCTGTGACCGAAAAGATGGATATGGAAGTTGTGACCTGTATGTCTCCGTTAAAAAAAATGATTCGTGGTCAACGCCAGTCAATATGGGCCCTGAATTTAACACGTCTTCCTGGGAGAGTCAGCCCAGTTTTGGAATCGATGGTATGTCCATCTTTTTCTCAAGCAGCCGACCGGGAGGTATGGGAGGAAGAGACATATGGATGTCGACACAGCTATCGAATGGGAAATGGTCAAAGCCTGTGAACGCAGGCCCTGAAATAAATACGACTGACAATGAATCAAGTCCATTTATTTATTTTGATGGACGAACCATGTATTTCATGCGGGATGGAAATGGCGGGCTGGGAGGTTATGATCTTTATATATCGAGAAAGGGCATTGATGGAAAATGGAAAACGCCGGAAAATATGAGAGCACCCATCAATACAGGTGATGATGAAGGTGCATTGTCAGTCCACCCGAATGGAAAGACAGCAATCATCACCAGGATGACGGAGCTTCAAAAAAATGATCTCTTCGAATTTCAATTACCTGCAGAATTTGTTTCAGTTCCCGTGCAGGCCCTTAAGGTAAAAGTGGTGGATGATGATACGCGGAAACCATTGCGTGCGAAACTTGATGTCTTTGAAGTGTCTGGGCGTGATACCATTCGTGAATCACAATGGTCCGATGAGATGGGTATAATCACATTGTCGCTTGAAAGGAATAAATCCTATGGCGTGATCAGCGATGCAGAGGGCTACCTGATGCGCTCTGTCCATCTGGAGCCAGATACTTCTGCGGTCAGAGAAATAGTTATGTCGATGATGCCGGTAAAAGCAGCTGTTGACAAAACCATAGTGCTTGAGAATGTATTTTTCTCGACAGGATCATCTGTTATTTTACCAGCCTCCGGCCCTGAGCTGAATAGATTATATCTTACGATGAAAGGTAATACAGGTATGAAGATAGAAATACGCGGACATACGGACAATGTGGGGTCAGATGATGACAACCTGCAGTTGAGTGAAGCCCGTGCAAAATCCGTGTATCAGTATCTTGTCGAAAGAGGAATTCTGGCGGACAGACTTGCGTATCATGGCTTCGGAGAAACACATCCTATTGCAACCAATGAAAATGATGAAGGAAGAAGACAAAACCGAAGAACGGAATTTTTAATCATCTCAAATTAAACTGCGTACCAATTTCTATAATTATTATTTACAAATACCCTTCATGAATAAACTATACATCGTCATAAGTTTGCTGTTTCTCTGGATGTCTGCACGAAGCCAGGAAGATAAAATCCAATTTACCCCTCTGCCACCGGAGATCAATACAACAGACAGTGAAGAATTCGGGCGATGGACCATTGATGGGAAAGGAATATTATTCACACGTCTGGGAAAAACTCAGCAGGATCTGATGATGGCTCGCATTGATTCTATAGGACATGTAGTGGATGTGGAAAAATTAGATTTTAAAGGAAATTATAAAGGAGGCGGCCTGACTATTTCACCCGATGGTCAGAGCCTGATATTGACTGTGTGCGGAGATCGTTTTGGATCCGGAAGTTGTGATCTGTACATTTCTGAATTTAAAGACGGTGCGTGGACAGCACAAAGAAATATGGGGCCTGCCTTTAATGGTCCAAGCTGGGAAGGGCAGCCTGCATATGGACTGGATGGGCTATCAATATATTTTGCCAGTACTCGACCTGGAGGATATGGAGGAAGTGATATCTGGATGGTGCGTCAAATTTCACCGGGGATATGGTCCAACCCAATTAATCTTGGCGCAGGAGTAAATACCGCTAATAATGAAGGAAGCCCTTTCATCCATTTCGATGGTCAGACCATGTATTTTATGCGTGACGGAATAGATGGATATGGAGGCTATGATTTATATTTTTCTCATCTCGGTACAGATGGAAAATGGAAGCTGGCAGAAAACATGGGCCCCTCTATCAATACCGCTGCCGATGAGGGTGGTTTGTCAGTTCATCCGGATGGGAAAAAAGCGATGATCACAAGATCCACTCCTGACAAACAAAATGATCTCTTCCTATTTAATATTCCCCCGAAATTCCAGTCCTTACCTATTCAGGCTTTGTATGTCTATGTCAAAGATGAAACTACAGGTGTGCCTTTGCGGGCAAAGATTGATCTGCTTGAACAAGATGGAAAAGATACAATCCGCATTCCACAGCAACCGGATGAAAAGGGAAAAGTGATCATCACGCTTGAACAAAATAAATCGTATGGCCTGATCGCTACATTAAGAGGATACATGATGAACTCAACAAATCTTAAACCTACCAAAGAGACTGCACGTGTGCTGAACCTACAAATGATACCAATTGCGTCTGCAGCAAACAAGACGATCAAGTTGCAAAATATAAATTTCGACAGCGGGTCCGCCACTCTTTTGGCCAGTTCAACTGCCGAATTGAGAATACTGTTGCAAACGATGCAATCCAATCCCGGAATGAAAATTGAAATACATGGTTACACAGACAATGAGGGGAGTGAGGCAGAAAATCTCAGACTGAGTGAAGCAAGAGCGGAAACAGTATATGCCTATCTAACCAGAAATGGAATTGACAAAAGCAGGCTTTCACACAAGGGCTTTGGGAACACCAAGCCGGTGGCAGGAAATGAAACTGAGGATGGCAAGAGACAAAACAGGAGGACTGAATTTCTGATTATAAAAATTTGAGCATGTGTTCGCGGTCAGAGACACGCGAACGTCGAAAGAGAAGATCAAAGATCGTACAGGAGAAACTGCCATCAATACCATAACTATGGGGTACGAACATCCGAATGATCAAATCAAATCAACACTTTCACGACTTAGGAGTTAATACACAGACCGATGAACCATTTAGGGTACAGTGGCACACTTTATGCAAAAAAACATATTCCCGTTAACCTTCGTTTTTGCCTTGCTAACATTCTTTCAGGTGAGTGCGCAAACGGATTCTCTCCGACTAAAATCTTCATTTGAATCCAGGTATCAGGCAGAGAGCATATATGTGACACTCACAGGCTACAGGAAAAATGACAAGTTGTATGACATCGGCGCCATAGGAGGAAAGATGAAAAATGAATTTACCGCAAGCCCGGATGCCATACCCATATTTGAAAAATATCAAAGACAGCGAAAGTGGACACTTTTGTTTTCCGGCATTCAGCTCGCCACAGAGATCACTGCATTAACTACAAAAAACAAATCACTGCGAACGGGTTTACTCATCGGAGCCGGTGCTACGTCCATCGTGATCATTCCGTTATTCCTTGCATCAAATAAAAATCTAAGCAAAGCTGTATGGATCAGAAACCGCGATGTATTGAATAAGCCGTAAATAGTCCTCATTAGAGAAAAGCTGTGATCTTAATAAATCTTCATTTTTCATAATTGGTCCGCGTCCTCAATTTTTGATTGTTTCGCAACATGCTGCGAACAGGTTCTAAAGTTTAATTCCTCCTCTCCGGAAAAGCCTTCGTTGCAGCTTCTGTCGCTGAATGTACCTGAAGCTTTTCATAGATACGCTTGATATGGGATCGCACAGTTTCTAAAGTAATGCCACATTTTTCTGCAATCATCTTATAGCTGTGCCCGGTGACCAGCAAATGCAAAACTTCTTGCTCTCTCGGAGCTAGTTTGTCAAGCTCTTCACTTCGAGTAGGCGATTTAGGAAAAAGATCTAAAACCTTTCTTGCAATAGACGACGTCATTGGCGCCCCACCATCCAATACATCAAGGATGGCGTCATGTATTTTTTCCGGAGGTGTCCTTTTAAGTAAATAGCCCGAAGCTCCGGCACGAATGGCTTCAAATACAGAATCATTGTCTTCAAAAACCGTGAGCATGATGA
>JBDUDG010000268.1:0-4865 GCA_040003045.1 Saprospiraceae bacterium
GAAGAGCCTTCGATTTCTGCATTTTTTACTTTCCAATATTTTGCTTCATTGTAATCATAATCAAAATCACCTAACACTTCTTCCAGGTTTCCTGACAATGCACAAATTGCTGTGTTGAGTGATTTTCTGATGTTTGCAGTTATATATGCAACACTGCACGACTCCTTCTTCAGGTCTGTTTCAGCAATATTAAAATAGTGTGCTTCCAATCCGCTCATCCCGGAAACATAAAAGCCTGCAGTATGCCCCATCCATGGAAATGGATCTGTGGTATAAGCAAGCGAATCATTCACATAATAATACCAAACAGTCTGGCCAAGTGATACTCTCAGTTTGTCACCGGTATAAAATGTACTATTTGTATCAAGACGTTTGCACGGAGCTCTCCATATCTCTGTATTCTTCCCGTCTAACATCTGCAGAAGCATGCAATTGTAACTCCTATCGAGAACAAATGCAAATCCATTCTTCTCATCTGTTCCCCCAAAGCAAATGCCAAATAGCCCCTCATCCGGCGCAGAAGTGTAGGTCTGTTTTATCTCTGTTTCGATAACGTATTTTTTTTCTTCCTCAAATGGAATCTGCACAATGGAGACTACCGGTTTCTTCCCCTCCTCATTATATATCTGATATTCATTAGATGCAACTCCGAGGAATGGTTTCGTTGCAGAGACTTTCCACTGATGATCATTTGAACTGAAATCTTCTACAAAGAATGATTGATTCTGTGCTGGTAACGAGATTGGAAATCCAAAACAAAAGAGGAGTATTCGAAAGCGAGATGTCATTTATAAATTCTTTTCATAAATGTAATCACTATCCTGAAAACGTAAGAAAGTTAGAGCGCACAAGCGTAAGAGCGGATAAAATACATATTACGCAAATCGCAATGCGCAAATCGCAATGCGCAAATCGCAATGCGCAAATCGCAGTATGCAAATCACAGTATGCAAATCACAGTACGCAAATCGCAGTACGCAACATCGCAAATCGGAGTACACATTACGCAAAGCGCAGTAGGCAACAGCGCCTCTTAAACACAAACTACTCTAATCCCATGATTTTCATTTATTTTAGCACTCCAACCCACATTCAAAAAAGAATTGATGAAAAGTCCCCTTTTACACCTTACGCTTATTGCGTTTTCTCTTTGTTTGTTCAATTCCGCGCATGCCCAATGGACCCGGCAATACCCTCTTCCCAAGCTTGAAGACGTCCTTGATATCGATGTCAGCACTGATGGTTATGGATTTGCTGTAGGCTCAAATGATCTGCTTCTTCGCACCCAGGCAGGCAACAATGCATGGGAGCTTCTGCCCGGATATGGAGAAGGCTGGCGCTTTGATGCCGTTGACTATCTGGATGGCTCAGGAGGAAGTATCGCAGCTGCCGGTGGAGAGGGACTTATTCTCACGGTAGATAAAGGCGATCATTGGAATGTTGTTTCAGGCGCACCTGCCGGCATTAATACAATTAAAATTTTTTCACCCACACATCTTATAGTAGCTGCGGACGGCGGCATCTCATCCTGGACCAATGGCATTTGGACCAATCTAAATGTGGGAGCAAGCGCAGCGCTCAAAGGTGCCTTTATAATGAATGATCAAATAATGTGGGCGTATACTTTTGCCACAAACCCAACTATATTTTATACAACGAATGGTGGTGCAAACTGGAACTCAAATGCCGATGTTCCAAGAGTGGATGCCGTGCGGTTTTTCGACGCAGAAAATGGAACTGCGCTTGACGGTCGTGATGTATATCAATCCACAAATGGCGGTCAAAACTGGACCCTCATCGCAGCAAATGGTTTGATAAATGCTTCCAATGATTTATCCTATGGTACAACCGCAAATGTGCTCGTTGCAGCGACACTGAATGCAAAACCAAATATTTCAAAAAATGGCGGTCTTACATGGAACGCCATTACAACTTCACTCGTCAATCAACGAAGTTATTCCGTCAGCCTTGTATCTGATACCGATTTTTGGATCGGCAATGATCTTAGTGGTGTCATGCACAGCACTGATGGAGGAGCAACCTGGGCCGAAACATCAGGTCCTACAAGAAATTTAATCCAGGATGTACATTTTGTCAATCGCAATTCAGGTTTCGCAATAGGCCAGAAAGGATTGTTGCTCCGGACACTTGATGGTGGTGCCAATTGGTCGGACATTTCATTCGGTATAAGATCATATTTATGCATTTATGGTCTCACTATGAACGATCTCTGGATAGGAACGAATCAACGCATACTTCATTCTGTCAATTCAGGTGACACATGGACAGAATCAGTAGTTTTTCCTGCAGGAAATATTAATGATATTCTTGCGATTTCACACGATCGCATACTTGCTGCTTCAACTACGGGCACAATTTATTTAAGCAAGAATGCAGGCATGACCTGGGATTCAGTTTATAGCTCAGGCTTGCAAATGCGTTCTCTTGCAAAAATTGATGACCAGCATTATATGGCCACTGGTTACAATGGTGTGATCGTCCGCAGCGATGACCAGGGACAAACATGGCATCCGGTCACGATTCCGGAAGCTGGCCTGCAATACGAGCAAAGCTTTTTTCTAAACGGAGAAGGATGGCTCATTACATCAAGCTTTAAGAAAGCCATGTGGCATACTAAGAATGGCGGTAATACATGGGATACATTGAGCTTACCGATCGATCGTTTTTGGGATGGCTTGTATTTTATTACAAAAGACACCGGTGTGATTGTTGGACGGTCTGCTACAGAAGGTAGAGCATATTTAACTTTTGATGGTGGCCATCATTGGCAGTCAGGTTATATCACAACCTTTCCTCTTTTTGGCGCCACAGGTTTTCCAAATCCAAATGGCACTGCATGGATATATGGATATGGCTCCGATATTGAAAATCTGAAATATTGCAATTCACTTCCGGTCATTTCCAATTTTGTTGGCAATTTAAATCCATGCGAAAAAGATACAGTCACTTACTCACTATCATCGCAGAATATCGATCTGTTCACCTGGCACTTTCCTCCGGGGTGGCAGGTTATTGGAAATGCTAACAATGACACTATACAAGTCATTCCAGGCCTCAGTTCAGGAAATATCACAGTCCTGGGCAGCAATACCTGTGGTGAAACAGGGCAATTGAGTTATAGTGCCACTCCACACAAATTACCTGTCTTACTGAATATTGGCGGGGATCAGGTTCCATGCCCGGGATCTATCATATCGTATTCTGCATCACAACTTAATGTGGACAATTATGAATGGACACTACCTTCTGATTGGGCTATCCAGGGAAATGCAAACCTTCCTTCGATAATGGTTCAGGTAGGTTCACTGAGTGGAAATGTTTCATTAGTTGGTTCAAATATTTGTGGCTTAACTGATAAAAAAGATTTATTTGTTACACCATTTCCTGCTCCCGTGATTAATGCTATCACAGGAAATCTTAGTCCATGTCGCGGTGATACAGTTAATTATCAAATTGAAAGTAATGATCTGAATGATACATACATCATTACATCTGTGAATGGCCTGAATGATTGGAGTATGCTTGGCTCAAATTTTCTCAGCTTTGTTGCGGGCAATGAACCCGGAACTATCGCAATAACAGCAGTTAATTCTTGTAATACAACTTCAGTTCCATATTCGCTGAACCTCAATCCGATTTATGTTCCGGATGTTGGCATCCTTGCTGTCGGCAACAAATTGTATCCGACTTCGCTTGGCACGTCCTATCAGTGGTATGTTAATGGAGTTGCGATTGCGGGAGCTGCAGGAGACTCACTTTCACCGGTTGTCGGAGGTACATATACAGTGCTGGTGACATTTGACACGGGTTGTTCACGTCTTTCACTTAGTGTGGAGGTTGTTATCAGTGGCACTAAAGTGTTGAGTAATATTTTACCTGTTTCTGTTTATCCTGTTCCAACTTCCGATCAACTATTTATCAAGGGCATTGAAGGAAGTTTTAATTACATAGTGTATGATCTTATTGGGAATAAAATTCTGTCGGATCAATCTGCTACAAATAAAATTCCGATCAGCACACTATCTCCGGGAATGTATGTATTGAAAATTGAAAAGGAGAGCACGATTTATATGGCGAAATTCATTCGGAATTAAATAAATCCCATATTGAAAATATCCCTTCATCTCATATCTACTGAAATACAAAAACAGTACAATGCAAACTTTAATCAGTCAACAAAGGAATATTTTGGGAGCCTGACAGAAAACGAATTGAGTATTGAAGGCTTTAGTTTTTATGCCTCAGTTTCCGCTGTCTTTTCATCCAGGATCGAAGGCGAGGAAACCGACTTGGAATCCTATCTTCAACATAAACGTTTTGGAAAAAATATTTACCTGATTACACCAGGAAGATTGATGATTTATATGATGCTTATGTATTTGCCATGCAAAATAAACTCTCCGGCAAATCTATTGAACAGGCACATAAAAAATTGACCAGTCATATTTTGCAAAAATCTCAACAGGGTAAAATAAGAACAGGAAATATGATTGCCGTGACGGATGAAGGGAAGATCGAATATGTGGCAACAAATGGTGACAAAGTCAAATCAGAAGTAAAGAGACTTTATTCAGACATTGAAACATTGCTCAAACTAGAATTGACTTTTGAAGAAGTTTTGTTTTTTGCTTCAATGTTGCATTTAGTGTTCGTAAAGATCCATCCCTTCGAAGATGGAAACGGAAGATCAGGACGGCTATTGGAAAAATGGTTTGTCGCTGAAAAGCTTGGTCCAAAAGCATGGCTCATTCAGTCCGAAAAATTTTATTTTGAGCAACATACTGTGTACTATCAAAATATCAGGAGACTGGGCTTAGAATATGAACAATTAAATTATTCTGAAT
>JBDUDG010000269.1:0-4864 GCA_040003045.1 Saprospiraceae bacterium
TCCATTTGTGAATTATCAAATCTTCAGGTGACTACCGGCGAATGCACCGCCAATAATGCCTATATCCTGCATGTCAATTTTGACCATACAGGTACACTCAGCACTGGATTTGATTTGTTTGCTAACGGACAATATTTTGATACGTACAATTATACAGCTCTCCCATTAACAATCCTGGAATTTCCTTCTGATGGGGATGGCACCGACATGATCCAGGTATGCGATTTGAACAATAGCAATTGCTGCACTTCACTATCATATACCTCTCCGGATTGTCAATGCTCGATATTCGATATCACATCTGAAACATTGGGTTGTACAAGTGATACGACATTCGCCATTTCAGTTGAATTCTTCAGTGAACATTTATTGGACAATTCAGTGGACATCTCTCTTGACGGACTTTTGCTTGGAACATATAATATAGCCGATATTCCAATTAGGATTGACAATATTCATGAAGGTACTGGGACGGCCATATTGACAATTTGCGGCCATTCCGAAAACAATTGTTGCGCGGACGCTGTGGTCCAGCTTGTCAATTGTGATGGCCCGCAATGCAGCATTTATGATCTGGCTGCACACATTGGAAACTGTAATTCAGATACAACCTACATTCTTGACGTTACCTATCATCATTCTAATCTTCCGGTAGATTCAGTTAATATTTCTGCGAACGGACATTTCATTGGCAAGTTTTCCGCACATTCAGATACCATCAGGGTTATCAATTTTACAGAATACGATGAAAATACCACTACACTCACTGTATGCGCAGTTGGCAAGAATGAATGTTGTGATACGTATTCATTTACTACTCCCGATTGTACACCACTTGATTGTGAAGTATCAGGATTGGTAGCCTTTCCAGGTCAATGTACTTCAGACACTACATATGAATTGGTGATTGAATATGCTACAGAAAATTTCGTCAATGACTCAGTGACCATCCATGCGAATGGAAATATTCTCGATACTGTTTTCGATCCATTGCACCATATATTTATTCAATATTTTCCTGTGTATGGTACAACTCAAACGACAGTGAGCATTTGCTCCTTCAATGATCCTGCTTGTTGTGATACATATCAGTATGTCACACCATCGTGCCAGGGAATGGGAACTTGCCATTTGTACAATCTGACAGCAGAAACCGGAAATTGCCAGGAAGACTCAACTTATCTCCTATCACTTAATTTTCAGTTTGATCATCTAAGTGTCGACTCAGTTAAAATATCTGCAAATGGAAACAACCTCGGTACTTACCAATTAATGGAAGGACACATTGTGTTCGATCATTTTACGGTTTATCCTTCTGCCACTACGACAATACACGTATGTGGAGCCGAAAATTCTGAATGTTGTGCAGAGCTTACTTACAACACACCTCATTGTGGCGGACCCGGAGAATGCAGCATCAACAATCTTCAGGTACATGTTGGAGATTGCCTGACAGATTCTACCTACATTCTTTTCGTTGATTTTATTTATCAGGCCCTGACTGTAGATTCAGTCATTGTATCCAATGATGCGGGGTATGCGCAGACTTTTGCATTAAATGACGGCCATATCATCATTAATTCCTATCGATCTTTGGCAAATACTATTACCACACTTCATGTTTGTGCTGTTGGCGCTTCTGAATGTTGTGATGATGCTGTGTTTACTACCCCGGACTGTACCGGAGGTGGCACCTGTCACATTTATGATATCACTCCTACTCCCGGTGAGTGTACGTCAAATTTAAATTTCAAATTGGATATTCATTTTTGGTGGAACAATTTGCCCACCGACTCTGTGCTGATCTATGACAATGGACTTTTTCTCGGAACATATCATACTGATCCTAATAACATCCATATTGAAAACTTCCCATTACTTGGAGCAACTACTACACTAGAAATGTGTGCTTTGGGATCACCTGATTGTTGCGGCACAGCAACGTTTACAAATCCGGCTTGTGGCGAAAACAACTGCAACATATTTGATATTTCTGTGCAGACATTTGATTGCAATTCAGATTCTACCTTTGGCGCCATCATCAATTTCCAATACCAGAATGTAGTCCAATCCGGCTTTGACGTGTACACAAGTGATCAGTTGTTAGGCATGTACACGCTGGAACAAATCCCGATCATAGCAAATCAATTTCCATCGAATGCTACAGGTGAATATGTAATCACTATCTGCGAGCATGGCAATTCTAATTGCTGTTCAAGCCTTCAATTCGAAGGACCTGTTTGTGCACAGGGCGCGTGTGACATTTTTAATTTTGGCTATACCCTGACGAATTGCGATTCAGCTGGCAATTTTTACTTTCTGTTAAATTTTCAGTACCATAATGTGGGCTCTTCCGGATTTAATGTGGTGGGCAATAATAATATTTATGGCAATTTCAGATATGAAGATCTTCCTGTTAAGATAGGACCTTTTACATCTGATCAGACGGCCTATGAATTTCTTGTACTAGATGCAGATAATGCTGCCTGCTTTGATTTTATACAACCCGGAGAAGTGCAATGCACTGTTTCCACAGCTAATGTCAGCAAAGACGAAATATTCAGTATTTTTAATAATGGTTCTCTGCCATCTGTATTGGCTAAAAAAGATTTTAACCTTACTTTATTTAATTCGAATGGCAAGTTGCTCGAACGCCACCGAAACATCGCTGACGGATCACTATTTGAAATTAATAATTTGCCAGCCGGAGTTTATATTGCCTTTATAGACTACGAAGGCACGTCATGGCCTGTTAAACTCGTCAAAGGCTCTTATTAAAATTTATATCCTTCAAAAAAAATCCGGAGTGATCAGATCGCTTCGGATTTTTTTTTGTTTATATCCTATGTAATCAATGAATCCCGGTTGAAATCCCTGGAACTTGATCATCATCTGGATTTGCGCTCTATGGTGAAACGAGTGGAATATTAATTGCAGTGCCACATCCTTTAGCTGGACTTCCCAATTACTTCCATCGTATCCTGTGTAATGGACCAGAGAATTTAATACGTCTTCTGATTTCCCGCTTAGAAAAATGATCCATTGCCGGGTACTTTTAATAAAATGATGCGGCATTTCCTCCAGAGAATAAACAGGTTCCCACCAATCTAATGTGGAGGTTTCGGGAAAAACATTTATCCGGTCAAGCCATTTGTATTGACAATTTACCAGGTGACTGAGATGACGAATACCTTCTTCCGGAGAGGTAATTTCTTTCAAAGCAGATACCATTTTAATATTTGCTACCTGGTTCATATCAAACATTTCAATCAAAAATTCTTTCATTTCCATTTCAATTAAAGGGGAATATTACCATGCTTTCTTACTGGTCCTGCTTTTTTCTTATTGGACAATATCACCAAAGCTTTGATAATTTTTCTTCTTGATTCATCGGGATTGATCACCTCATCAATAAAACCTCGTTCTGCTGCCTGGTATGGAGTCGCAAATAGCTCAGCATATTCCTTTTCTTTTTCATTCAATGTATCCTGTGGATTGCTGCTGTTTTGGATTTCTTTTTTAAATATTATTTCACTAGCTCCTTTCGCACCCATGACTGCAATCTCTGCACTTGGCCAGGCGAAATTCATATCGGCACCAATGTGTTTTGAATTCATTACATCATATGCTCCTCCATATGCTTTCCGGGTGATCAGGGTAATTCTTGGAACCGTTGCTTCACTAAATGCATATAGCAATTTCGCACCTTGCTGTATGATCCCATTCCATTCCTGGTCCGTACCAGGCAAGAATCCGGGAACATCCACAAGCACGAGTAGCGGTATATTAAAACAATCACAAAACCGAATGAACCTTGCAGCTTTCCGCGAAGCAGTTGTGTCCAATACTCCTGCAAGATGCGAGGGTTGATTTGCCACAATGCCTATACTTCTTCCGGCTATCCGTGCAAAACCCACCACAATATTTTGAGCAAAATGCTCATGTATCTCCATAAATGAATCAACATCCGCAAGCTGATAAATGACATCTTTCATTTGGTAAGGTGTGGCTGAGCTCTCCGGTATGATATCGTTCAATGCAGGTCTATATTCATCTTCAGTATCATAGTTAATAATCGCCGGCTTACTTGCACTACTCTGCGGGATATAGGAGAGCAATTTTCTGATTTGTTCGATGCAATCAACATCATTGACCGCGGTAAGATGCGTGACCCCTGATTTGCTTGCATGCGTCATGGCACCGCCAAGAGCTTCACTTGTTACTTCTTCATTTGTGACTGTCTTCACCACATTCGGGCCTGTCACGAACATGTATGAGCTCCCTTCTACCATGATCGTAAAATCCGTCATGGCAGGACTGTACACCGCTCCTCCTGCACATGGACCCATTATCGCGCTGATCTGAGGCACCACGCCAGATGCTCTCACATTGCGATAAAAAATATCGGCATAGCCTCCAAGCGAACGCACTCCTTCCTGGATGCGAGCTCCACCGCTGTCATTGAGTCCTATGATCGGCACACCGTTTTCTACAGCGAGGTCCATGATCTTACAGATTTTTTCCGCATGGGTTTCCGACAGCGCTCCCCCAAAAACAGTAAAGTCCTGAGCATAAGCATAAATGAGCCGGCCATCAATCGTCCCGTATCCTGTCACCACGCCATCACCGTAAAACTGCTGCTGGTCCATCCCGAAATCAGATGTCCTGTGTACCACCATCATCCCGATCTCTTCAAAGCTCCCTTCATCAAAAAGCAATTGGATACGTTCTCGGGCGGTTAGCTTTCCTTTGGCATGCTGCTGATCGATCCTATCCTGTCCACCTCCTAAAAGTGCCTGTCTTTGGCGCCGGATCAATTCCTCTGATTTTTTATTCATTGAGTTGGTAACTTCGCACCAAATTA
>JBDUDG010000270.1:0-4847 GCA_040003045.1 Saprospiraceae bacterium
TATGACAGTGTGGCACACTTAGGTGTGGCACACCTAAGTGTGCCACACTGTTTTTTATCCTTTCCTGCAGCCCATTTATCTAATTCTAAACCCCAAAATCAGGAAATGCCCCATCTTTGCAACCTGGTCAGGCTATTTCCTCCTTTTGGATAGGTTGATTGAATTACGAGGTATAAAACAATCAACTTTTGTCAGAGACTATTCGCACTTATAAGATCTGGGAGCCTTTTTTACTGAGCGTCGTCACCATTGTGGGGATGATCGCCGGGGCTAAATTTGTAAAATCGGATGCTCTGCCGCATAAATCGGACCCTTCCATCAGTAGCGCGAATTACAGCGGCAGACAAGTCGAAGAGATCATACGCTTCCTAGAAACAAAATATGTAGGTGAAGTCTCAGGTTCAGAACTGTCAGAGAAAGCTATTAAAGCCATTCTTGAAGGTCTTGACCCGCATACGCATTATTTTCCTCCGGAACAGACAGAAGAGCTGGAAGAAAAAACAATGGGACAATATGTGGGTATTGGTGTCGAGGTGTTATTTATTGAAGATAGTTTGGTGATTCTTTATCCTAAAAAAGATAGTCCAGCAGAACATGCGGGTATCCTGTCAGGTGACCATGTCATCGCCATCGACGGCTTACCAATCGTGTCAGATACTATGGACCACATGAAGGTCCTCGCTATGATCAAAGGGTCAAAAGGTAGTCACGTAAAACTTCTTGTAAAACCACTTCTTTCAAAAACATTAAAGACCGTTGAAATCAATCGGGATGACATTAAAGTGCCCAGCGTGCTTGCCGGTTACATGATCGACAGCACTACTGCATTTATCAAATTATCCAGATTCACCAATACGACCTATCGGGAATTCATGGACAGTTGGGAAGCACTTACGACAAAACAACATGCAAAACAACTGATCCTTGACCTGAGAGATAATCCGGGTGGATATCTTAGGGAAGCTGTCAATATTCTTTCCCAGATGTTCAATGATGAAGGCAAGCTGCTTGTGTATACACAAGGCAAAAACCAGGAACGCATCGACTATAAGAGCACCGGAAAAGTATTTTTCCCCTTTGAAAATATATGTGTGCTGATCAATGGTAATTCCGCATCAGCCAGTGAGATTGTAGCCGGGTGCCTGCAGGATCAGGACCGCGCCGTCATACTTGGGACCAGGTCTTATGGAAAAGGGTTAGTACAGGAGCAATTCGATCTTTCTAATGGAGGCACGTTACGTATGACTGTTTCAAAATATTATACACCTTCAGGAAGACTGATCCAGAAAGCATATGACAAAGAATCTGAGATCGATACGGTCCAGGTTTTCAAGACGACATCCGGAAGAATAGTGCACGCGGGTGGCGGCATCACACCGGATATTATCATCAGCGACGGTGTCAATTGGGAAGACAACTCTATTCGCATTTGGATGGACATCATTTCCGAATATTCGATCAATTATGATTTGACGAAATATGGAGGATCACTTGTGAATATTGATTCAGTAGATCAGATCAGAAAAGATCTCCCTGATCATACCACGATTATGAGAGATCTTTCTGTACTTGCTAAGTTGAGAGCAAAAGAAAATTATCAGGCCATCATGGATTATTATGATGCACATAAGGATGTCATCAACAGGATAACTGATGCTACTTTAATTGCATACAGAACAGATGAAGAAGGATGGTACAGGGCATTCAACTGGTCAGATCCAATGGTATTGAAAGCAAAAGAAATTGTCAAAGGGGATATGCAAAAATCCTTTGCGCAACATTAATTCTTATCGCAAAAAATCAAGTTCACCATTTTCATCATAGCGTGCTATCACAGAAGGTGTGCCTGTGATATCTTTTTCCGCGAAGGCAGGTACTGCAAAATCCACCAGACTGATGATCTGGGAACTGATACTACCGAATTTCGTAGGCGAAGGTTCTCCTGATCGATTTGCTGATGTTGAAACAAGAGGCCTTTGATATGCTGTGATGAGTTCATGGCAAAAACCGGATTTGACTATCCTTACCCCCAGGCTGCCGTCTTTTGCCGCGAGATGCATATATTCATTTTTCGCCCTTGGATAAATGACGGTCAGTGGCCTTTCATGAAAATGAAGCAGCGTGTCGATACGAGGGTGAACCGAAGTGACTACATCATACAACTGTTCCAGGGAAGAGACAAGTACGATTAGGGGCTTTTGTGTTTCCCGCCCTTTGATATCGTATACTTTGGAAATTGCTTTTTCAGCAAGTGCGTCACAACCTATGCCCCAGATCGTATCTGCGGGATAGAGGATCACTCCATCGTGTTCGAGCACGAAAATAGCCTGGTCAATAACCTTTTGGAAGTGATCTCGGTACATGAAGATGATTAATACGATAAATTAGTCTCTTGTCACTTATACGTCATCTTCTTTTTCAGGGGGAAACGTATAAAAACCCGGGATTAAACGTTAAAAATAAACGCGAATTACCTTTCGAGCGTATCTTTTCATCTTATATGAACTCACTTCATACTCATTTTATGCTTCGATACAGTATCTGCATAGCTCTTTTCATGAGTTTAGTGAGCGTTCTTTCAGCAAGACACATTGTCGGGGGCGAGATTTATTATGAATGCATGGGACCCGGCAACCAGCCTAACACACGCAGTTATAAGCTCACAATGAAGATTTATCGTGATTGTGCCGGCAACGGAGCTGAATTTGACGATCCCGCTGATGTGGGTATCTATTCATATATTAATGGGGTATATGAATTTGTAACCTTGAAGTCTGTTTTTCATGGTAGTGTTGAGGCTCTCGACTTTGTTGAAAACCCCTGCCTGATATTACCACCTAATGTATGTGTAGAGCAAACATCATATGTCATCGATCTTCCCAACATGCCCATCATCATGGGTTCCTATATCGCTTCGTGGCAACGCTGTTGCAGAAATAATACGATCAACAATATTATTGCTCCTAACAATACAGGCGCAACTTATACAATAGAAATCACTGAAGAAGCTCAACGCACCTGTAATAACGGACCCCGCTTCACCCATTTCCCTCCTATAGGCATATGTGTCAATGATCCCATCAATTTCGATCATTCGGCTACGGACAAGGAAGGGGATGAGATCGTTTATGAATTTTGCGCACCGCTGCAGGGTGGAGGTCCATTGGGCGTAAATAATCCTAATGAACAAACATTATGTGAAGGCATCACTCCGAATCCACGCAAGTGCTTCCCTCCTTATGCTGATGTTATCTTCAATGCCCCAACGTATTCAGCCATTAATCCATTAGGTACCTCTTCCAACATATCTATTAATCCTATCACAGGTTTTATTTCAGGTACTCCTACATTGACCGGGCAGTTCGTGGTGGGTGTTTGTGTAAAAGAATTTCGAAACGGAATCTTGCTAAGCATATTGCGAAGAGATTTTCAGTTCAATGTGGTTAACTGCCAGTCATCCGTCACAGCAGACATTCATGCTGATGCAGTAGTGAATGGAAAAGAATTTGTTCTCAATTCCTGCGGCAATAACACGGTCACCTTCAAAAATGAAAGTAAAATTGAACAGTTTATCAAGACGTACAGATGGACTTTCGATATCAATGGCAGTCCCGTTGAGAAATTTACACGTGATGCTACCTTTACTTTCCCCGGAATAGGTAATTATAAAGGCACGATGATCGTCAATGAAGGGCAACAATGTGGAGATACAGCTTACATCAATGTAAATGTGTTCCCAAGTATTAATGCTGATTTCGATTTCACATACGACACCTGCATCGGTGGGCCTGTGAGTTTTAGGGACCTGTCAGTGACGAAGGCACAAAATCTTGTGAATTGGAATTGGAATTTTGGTGATTTGGAAACAAGCATGGTTCGAAATCCTAATCACCTTTATCAGAAACCTGGTCTGCTTCCTGTGAGACTGATTGCGACTGATAATAATCAGTGTCGCGACACAATGATTAAAAACATAAACTATTTCCCTGTTCCGCCTTTGATCATCATTAAGCCAACCAAGTATGTGGCTTGTGTGCCTTCGAGTATTTTCTTCAATAATCTATCTGTTCCGATTGACAAGACCTACAAGATCTTTTGGGATTTTGGGGATGGAGGGACGTCAGATAAAATCAGTCCGACACATGAATTCAAAACGGAGGGGACTTACTCTATCAAGGTTGAGATCACATCTCCAATTGGCTGTTTCACCAGTGATGTGTTCCCAAACCTGATCAAAATGGAGCCTTCACCAGTAGCAGATTTTAGTTATACACCGGAGGTGATCAATAGTCTTAATGAGACTGCTGTATTTACTGACCTCTCTTCAGGGGCCACTGGATGGTACTGGGATTTTGGGGGACAGGGAAGGTCTTTTTTGAGAAATCCGACTTTTACCTTTCCAGATACCGGTCTGACCTACATCAGGCAGGTGGTATTTCATCCGGATGGATGCACGGATACATTAACTAAGACTCTTGATATAGAGCCTGTTGTCCAGTTCTTCCTTCCAAACGCCTTTACACCAAACTACGACGGGAAAAATGAAGTTTATAAACCTGTGGGGCTTTCTGCGGGAGTTAGTTACTATTCGCTGACTATTTGGAGCAGGTGGGGTGAACAGTTATTTGAGACTTCGGATCCAGAAGATGGATGGAACGGCGAGAAAAACAATTCCGGCCAGATCATGCCTGTTGGTGTGTACATGTGTGTTTTAAAGTATCAGGATGCCCGGGGAAGGGCCCATGAACTCCATGAGTTCGTGACGCTTGTCAGATAATTTTAAAATAATAGTCTGATATGAAGAATAGTTAAAAAAGATATACCTTTGTGGCTCTTTTTTAAGAAAG
>JBDUDG010000271.1:0-4821 GCA_040003045.1 Saprospiraceae bacterium
AGGCTTTTTAATAAATAAATTCATTGGTTTTCTATTTTATCTTATTAATTGTTTGGCTGAATAAAATTTTGGACAAATTAAATCCCATCAATGGACTAATCTGGCAGGATAAAATTCGTTACGTGCGTCAAAATAGAGATATTGATTTGTTCAATCAATATAATTTTGATTTTTTCGATGATCCGTTCTCTTTTTTAGAAGAAAAGCGCATTTGAAAAAAGAACTTTTCCACTATTCCAGAAAGATCTGAAAAGCGGATTGTCCACCAGGTACACCACCGATCCACTGCCCATTTCCTCCACACCGGCTACCAGGCTATTGTCCGTTTTCTTTATCGCCTTACTACCTGCAAAACCATAATGCTTCTGATTTTCATTGAGAAATATAGCATTTCCGCTCCCCTTCAACCATGCATATGTGCTTGGTGTGGTCTTAAGTGTCATGTAATATTTGCCCATGCCGAAACAAAGCGGATTAGTGCTATCCATATGCGTTTGAAATACTGCTCCTCCTATTTCATCTGAAAGCGATTTTCTTTCAGCTGAGGCATATTCGTCAGGATGTTCGATGGGTTTAGGTTTTACTTTTCCTGTATCCTGTGCTTCAGGTTCAGGTTTGGTTTTAATCGAAAATCCATCCTTACCAGCCAATCTGCTGACTGCAGACCCCAGTGCTACGACTCTGCCTCCTGCTATCATCCATGATTTCAGTTTTGACATAAAATCTGTATCAAGATCATACCCCCCTTCTGGAAGTACTACAACATTATAATCCGACAAATTCACATCATTAAGATCATCAGGCAAAACAAGGTGAATCGGATATTTTAATTCTTCTTCAAAGAAATGCCACACCTGCCCAATACTCTGGGAACTCACGCGGTCTCCGGCCAATGACAATACATTCGGAATGCGGACCAATGGATATTCATCCGAACCAAGATCTTTTCCTGTCGTTACAAATCCTGTATTGATCGTCGTGATATCTATGACAGCTGATGAAATTTCATTTCTGACCATGGAATCGAACAATGGGTTTTTCCGATTGTCCGCTCGCATCACCAGGATAGTTCCCGATGCATAGTTGTGATTATTGACGGTAAAAGGAAATTTTGCATAGCGTGGTACAATGCCTTCAGCCAACAATTTTGAAAGTAAGGAAGCTGCCGGAACCGAACCCCATTCGATTGCATATGCATAAGGATGCTGATCACTACCGGGAATATTTTTATGCGAATTGACATACGGCAAAAAATCAATTTTCTCTTCAGAGGCATAAGCTGTCAGACCAAATGCCATCGGAATACTCCATGCAGAAATATCATAGGTCAATGAATCAGATAAGTAGAGTTCCGGATCAAACATCGCTTGGAGTAATACAGCACGCGGCTGTCCTGCAGGAATTATAATATCTCCTTTTGTCAAAGGGAAGTCAGCAGTATCCCCGGAGCCATAATTAAAACCTTTGACTGCATTTTTATTCTCCTTTGAAATGCCATACTGAATCTTGTTCCTGTCAAGCAAGGTCAGAAGATCAAAAATGCGGCCTTGTGAATTGCTTTGGTTGATGACATAGCTATTGTACCTGCCCGGCGGATGATTTATTGAGTTGTCAAAATAATTTTCAAATTGTGTGATAAGTTCGCCGGCATGCATGGCGCTTGCTTCAATTGTAGACATGGAAGAGGCAGCATGATGAGCTATTCGATCACCCAGGGTAAGTGTGTCGCCATTTTTTGTTATGACAGCGCGATCACTATAACCACCACCACCCTCTTCATATGTCATACCGATCGCACCGGAATATGTGGGATAGGTATCACCATAGGAAGGATAAAATAAATCGTATTTCTCCTTCGTGTAATATCTCCAGCCATTCTTATCAAAATACGAAGCATTATTTTTTCCAATCACCTCCTGAAAGGATTCTTGCCAGGGGGTGACGAAGTTGCTGAATGGTTTAGCCGCCGGAGCGAAGAAATAAGGGGACTCAGAACTCATTTCATGAAGATCTACATGCACCTGTGGCATCCATTGCTGGTAAAAGGCTACACGATCTCTTGACTCCTGTTGTGTCTGCCAGGCCCAATCGCGATTGAGATCAAAATAATAATGATTGACACGACCTCCAGGCCATGGCTCGTGATGCTCTCTTGCATCTGGATTCGGATCGTTTGGAATATTTGAAACACGATTACTCCACTCAGTGTATCGTGCGTATCCATCCGGATTCAATGATGGATCGATGATTACGATTGTATTTGAAAGCCATTTATCGATGTCTGCACCACCTGAAGCCAGGTCATACAGAACTTTCATTGCGCTTTCAGATCCAGCCACTTCATTCCCATGCACTGAGTAGCTGAGGTAAACTATTGCGATATCGTCTTTCTTTACTGTGCCATCCAGCATTCCGGTACGTCGTAAATTATTTTGACGAATCTCTTCTAGTCGGACCATGTTCTGAGGGCTGCTGATGATAGCTGCAATGAGAGGTCTCAATTCATAAGTCTGACCGTATTGAATCAACTTTACTTTATTGCTCCCATCCGCTATTTGATGAAAATAATCCACCAGTAAATAATGAGGAGTAAATCGTGAGCCAAGCTTATAATTCAGAAATTGATCAGGAGATTTTAATGTTCCGTTTGTTCCCTGTGCACTTGATGATGCGATGAAGGCGATGAAGAGGAGAAGGAGGTAGGATCTTGTCATCGTATGACGGGCTTTAGGTGCAGGGTGCATGGTTCAAGGGCATGGGCAAGGGGCATGGGGCATGGAGCGATGCGGGATTTGAGATGTGAGACATGGAAACATTCGTAATTCGTAATTCGTAATGGTTTTACATTATCGCCTTCAATATCCTCGAGATCGTCTTTCCATCTCCCATCGTATAAAAGTGAATGCAAGGAACTCCTCCTTTGATCAGCTCTTTGCATTGTGCTATCGTCCATTCCACTCCTATCTCTAATACTGCAGCATCTGTTTGTGTCTTATTCACTTCACGCACTAATTCATCCGGCATATTGACAAAAAACTTTCTGGGGATTGCTGCCAATTGATACCTTTTTGTCAATGGTTTTATACCCGGAACGATTGGAACAGTAATTCCTTTTTCCCTGCAATTTTTGACATACTCGAAAAATCGCCGGTTGTCAAAATACATTTGGGTTACAATATAATCTCCACCTGCTTTGATCTTGTCCGCAGTATTGAGGATATCATTGTCCATATTGGGTGCCTCAAAATGTTTTTCGGGGTAGCCGGCGACACCGATACAGAAATCGGTTTTATTTCCTTTCTCGATATTGGCATCCAGGTATTTTCCCTGGTTCATTTCGGCGATTTGTTTCACCAGGTCAATGGCAAAGGCATGCCCTCCCGGTGTAAAATTGAATTTCTCTTCGAACGTCATCGCATCACCCCGCAAGGCAAGGACATTTTTGATATCGAGGAAATTCAGATCGATGAGCGCATTTTCTGTGTCTTCTTTTGTAAAACCGCCGCAGATAAGGTGTGGCACAGCTTCAACGCCATATTTATGCATGATGGCAGCGCAAATCCCGACCGTGCCCGGACGTTTCCGGATAGCTGTTTTTTCATAATAGCCACTCTCATGTTTGGTATAGACAAACTCCTCCCGGTGATAGGTCACATCAATGAAAGGTGGTTTGAATTCCATGAGGGAATCGAGCATCTTGAAGATATCGGACATGCTGCCACCTTTGAGAGGGGGCAGGATCTCGAAAGACATGTGGGTCTTTCCGGGGTTTTGGGCAAAAAAATCTGTGACTTTCATGAAAGGCCGGCTAAGGTAGGTCACCTGACATAAACGACAAAACCCCGAACCATTGTCCGGGGTATTCATCTTTGCGGACTTTCGTCAACGCTTGTTCAGGATCAACATAGTCTTGGTCAGCTGGAAATCGCCATATCTCAATGTGTAGTAGTATACACCGGCGGGCCAACTTTCATTCGTTATCTTAAATTGCTGCTTTCCGGCATTGAATTCACGGGTCAAAGCCGTCATTTCTACGCCAAGCGCATTTGTTATCGTTACGGTCACCTCTCCTTTCGAAGGAAGTTCAAAAGGAATGATGGTTTCTTCAGTCCATGGATTCGGTCTGTTCTGATGCAACTCTACTTCATCACCATTCGATTCTGCAGTTTCATCTTTCCAGTCGATCGATAGGTTATAAATATCCTGTGACTGATCATAGAGTTCGGCAGTGATAAATGTCCTGTCTATAGAAACCAGTTCACTGATCTTTCCGGATTTCAATGCAGTCGCATGAATGGTCATTACTCCAGCAGACTGAACCGGAACATCGGATGTCCATGAGCATCTCAGCGAATTATTTTCAAGGAACCACATATCTTCCGTCATGCCATGTGCAAGCGGAAGTATACTCTCTACTTTCAAACCATCAAATTTCAAAGCCCACTGTCCACCGAATACATTCTTTCCAAAATTAGACAAGTCAAGAGTGACATCAAATTCATCACCTGCATTGACATATCTATCCTTGACAGAGAAGGAAGCTGAACGATCGCTTCGTGGAAGCACCTGATTTAGATGGGCACTCACGGTTTGATTGAGGTCACCTATTTTCACACCTACAAAATCTTCGATGCGACCAGTACTGTCTACATGGAATGATGTTGATTCTTCAAAAGGCCATGGATTGTATGGATCATTAAATACGTATCTCTTCGGAATAAATCTCCATGAAGTATTATTCGGAAACGAATTGCTGCGACCGAGGATCAGTTTTCTTATTTCCACTAAATCGATAGCTGAAATTTTACCGCTATTATTCAC
>JBDUDG010000272.1:0-4820 GCA_040003045.1 Saprospiraceae bacterium
TTTATTCCTACGTCTATACCCAGGTCAGAAAATATTCAGGAAATCTCCAATCACCTATCCTGGCTGGAGATATTGACAGATCCATGCCTTTGGCTAGCATAAGATAGGGAAGTGAGAAAGTGAGACATTGAGACAGTGAAAGGGCTCTAATTGGATTGAAATTCATTTCGTCGAAATGCGGAAGCAAACTTTAGGAATAACAAATTGATAGCTAATCAGTTATGTCCCTATTTTACAACATCCCTGCTCCTTTTTTTTAATTTTATTATCAATTGCCTTTTTCAATTTTCAATTTTCAATTATCAATTTTCAATTTTCAATTTTCAATTTTCAATTTTCAATTTTCAATTTTCAATTGTCAATTGTCAATTGTCAATTGTCAATTGTCAATTTTCAATTTTCAATTTTCAATTTTCAATTATCAATTATCAATTATCAATTATCAATTGTCAATTTCCCATTGTCTATTGCCGTTGTCAATTGCCCATAGCTACGCCCCATCCTCCCTGCCTTTTCGCCTCACTTTTTTATTTGCAGACCTTTTACTATCTTTGCCGCCCCTTTTGACATTACTAGTATCATTTAATCGCGCTTGCAGCCCTCGGGAGTGTGCAGGCTACAAACCAAGCAAACGTCATGCGGCATTATGAATTAACATTCATTGTCGATCCCGTTTTGTCTCATGAGGACATTCAGACCGTCCGCCAGACATACGAGGATCAAGTTAAAAAACTAGGTTGCAAAATCGTCCATGTAGATGACCAGGGCCTGAAGCAATTAGCTTACCCACTCAAAAAACGCAACTCAGGTATCTATTACACTATCGAGTTTGAAGCAGAGACTGGTGAAGCCATCACTTCTCTTGAACTTGCTCTCCGCCGTGACGAACGCATCATGCGCTTCCTCACCATTGCACTCGACAAATTCGGTGTGAAGTATAACGAGGACAAGCGAAATGGCCTGATTCGCAAAACACAACGGATGCGTCGTAAGACCAACAAGCCAGACAGCGTACCTGTACCAACTCCTGTTCCAGCTCCTGCAGCCAAAGCTGTTGAAGTCCTTGTGCCGGATGTAGTAGCGCAGGAAGAAGAATAGTCCCAATCCAATCATCTTCATAATCAGAAAATAAAATGGCATCACAGGAAGATATTAAGTTTCTCAGCAATCCCAATATTGGAAAGCAACGCAAGAAATATTGCCGCTTCAAAAAATTTGGCATCCGTCACATTGACTATAAGGATCCTGATTTCCTTGCTCAATTTCTTAACGAACAGGGTAAGATCCTTCCACGTCGCATCACCGGCAATTCGCTCAAATATCAGCGAAAGGTTTCAGAAGCGATCAAACGTGCACGTCATCTTGCCATGCTTCCGTTCGTCACTGACTTGCTGAAATAATCCATCATTCACTCTTCGATCATTCTATCATGGAAATAATACTTTTAAAAGATATAGATACTCTCGGCGAACGTCATGAGCTCGTCAATGTAAAACCAGGCTATGCAAGGAATTTTCTGATTCCAACCAAAATGGCCCTGGTTGCCAATTCCACCAACAAAGCCAAGCTCGAAAAACTCAAATCCGAAGAAGCCGCTCATGAAGCTGAAAGGATCAATGATTTCAAAGTTCTTGCCACTAAACTGGAAGGAAAATCCCTCCGTATCGGCGCCAAAGCAGGAACCACAGGAAAGATTTTCGGAAGCGTCACAAGCGTACAAATCATGCAGGCTCTCAAAGATCAGATGGGCATCGATGTGATCCGTAAAAAAATAGAGCTGCCTGAAGAAGTGAAAACTCTGGGCACGTACACAGCAAATATCAATTTCCATCCTGAAGTACATTCCACAATTCAGTTTGAAGTTGTAGAAGAATAGAACCAACCTGATTTCCTGGTGAAGAACCTGGAAATAACCTATGGAAGCTCATGGCGTAAGTCATGGGCTTCTTTTTTTCACCAGAATACCCTTAAAAAAAAATCAGGTAAAACGCTTATGTTTTGATCAGTTTAAAATTCAAATTTTGATCATCGTTAAAATGAGGTGGAGCACATATGTTTTTGCCTCAAAATGACATGATTTGAAATACTACCCTTTATTACCTTTTTTGAAAAAAAGAGAACTTCACTCACCTTATAGTAGTTATTAAAGTCACAAATAAAATTTGCTCGCCCGTAAAATTCATTTGTAACCAAATTACTTCTAAATATGAAACGTACACATCAAGCACTTAGCATGGGATTCTCCCTGCTTATGATGATCCTGATGATGACAGGATGCTCCTCAGACGAAAGTATCAATCCGCAGAATGACGGCCAAATTAGCGACCGTGGTTTTACAACTGTTGGATCAGGAAAGAAAATAAATTTTTACGGATTGACAGATAGAAATGAACTTGTAAAGTATAAGGCCGGCCCGCCTGCTCTACTGCTTTCTTCTGTTACGCTTAGTGGTTTAGGTCCCGCAGAACATATGCTGGCTATGGATTTCCGTCCATCAACAGGTATACTCTATGGTGTTTCAGATTCAAGCAAGATTTATACTATTGATCCTGTATCCGGTATTGTCAAAGCCATATCAAAAGTTCCATTCCAACCAACTATCAAAGGCTCTTCTGTTGGTTTTGACTTTGATCCCAAGAGGGATATGATTCGCCTTGTGACTGATCTGGGTCAGAATCTAAACATAGATCCTAATCAGGGAATAGTCGCAATGGTAGATCCTGATTTGAATCCTTTCGGACCCGCTGTTAATGCCGTTGCATTTTCCAATATATATATTCCGGGAAGAGGGTATACCATGTATGATATAGATGCATCACGCGGTGACTTATACGTACAAGACCCTACCTTAGGATCACTTTCACTGATAGGATCCCTCGGCCTTGCTATTTCCAAAGAAGGTGGTTTTGATATTGGTTCGCACCCTGTAGGTTTTGGCCTTCAAAATCAAACTGAAGTCGGATATGCTGTCTTGTTTGGTCATGCATTGACGGGTGGTGTGATTGGTTCAGACAATCAGGCGATCGATGCATACAGGGTCTATGAAATCAATCTTACAAATGGTAGGGCAACCTATAAAGGACGTTTCGACAGATCCGTCATAGGAATCGCAGTTCCTTAAGTGAATATTTAGAAGTTTAGTAAATATATTATGAATAAAAGCTGTCAGTAAACGTCCCTGGCAGCTTTTATTTTTTGAGAATATACGCATTGTCTTTACAAAAACCTGTTTATCATATAGGATCATGCGAAATCCTCCTTCGCAGAATTGACTAAATTTATCCGTACATAGATGGAATTATACAGATGAGTCAATCGCAAGCTTTTGAAGTCTTTGGAGGTAAATCATTATCAGGAGAACTCATTCCGCAGGGAGCAAAGAATGAAGCCCTTCAGATATTGAGTGCAGTTTTGCTGACTACCGAAATAATTGAGGTGACCAATATCCCTGACATCATCGATATTCGCATGCTGATTGAATTGCTTCGGGCCCTGGGTGTCAAAGTCAACCAACTGGGAAAGGGCCATTATAATTTCCAGGCAGATGATGTTCAGATAGAAAATTTCACTTCAGAAAATTTTCAGGCGAATAGCAGGAAGATCCGTGGCAGTGTAATGCTAATCGGACCACTCCTGGCAAGATTTCGCAAAGCTTTTTTACCTAAGCCGGGCGGGGATAAAATTGGAAGACGCAGGCTGGATACTCATTTCAATGGGTTCACTGACCTCGGAGCTAAATTTGTTTTCGATGAAGTTAAAGATCAATATTATGTAGAAGCTCCATCAGGTTTACGTGGTGCTTATGTCCTGATGGATGAAATATCAGTGACAGGTACCGCCAATATCCTGATGGCCGCCGTACTGGCAGAAGGAACTACCACAATCTACAATGCAGCATGTGAGCCTTATCTGCAGCAACTCTGCAGATTGCTTTCTTCAATGGGTGCCAATATCGAAGGACAAGGTTCCAATCTGCTGATCATACACGGAGTAAGCAAGCTTCATGGCGCGAAACACAAGGTCCTTCCGGATATGATTGAAATAGGATCTTTCATTGGCCTTGCCGCAATGACGCAATCCACGATCCGGATTAAAGATTGCCAGATCAAAGAATTGGGGATCATTCCACGCATCTTCGAGCGACTCGGAATTGTCATAAATATAGAAAACGATGATCTGATCGTTCCGGCACAGGATTTATATGAGATCCAGACCTTTATCGATGGATCCATTATGAATATATATGACGCACCGTGGCCCGGATTTACACCCGACCTGATCAGCATCGTTCTTGTCGTCGCTACGCAGGCCAGAGGCAGTGTGCTGATCCATCAGAAGATGTTCGAAAGCCGTCTTTTCTTTGTGGATAAACTGATTGACATGGGAGCCCAGATCATTCTGTGTGATCCCCACCGGGTGACTGTCATAGGCCTGGAAAGGAAATATCCTTTACGTGGTATTGAAATGAGCTCACCTGATATTCGGGCTGGTGTAGCTCTTTTGATAGCTGCTCTATCTGCACAAGGCCGATCACTCATTCACAATATCCATCAGATCGATCGCGGCTACGAAAATATCGACGGCAGACTGCAAGCCCTCGGTGCCCAAATCAAAAGATTGGATATTTGATGAACTGAACTTCGCGTGTCTCCGACCGCGAACAAAACCCTCTCTTCCTGACGTTCGCGTGTCTCCGACCGCGAACCACGCGTATTCGACCGCGAACCACGCTAATTCCTGACGTTCGCGTGTCTCTGACCACGAACCGACCTTCCCGTGCTGACGTTTGCGTGTCTCTGACCGCGAACCACACTAATTCC
>JBDUDG010000273.1:0-4802 GCA_040003045.1 Saprospiraceae bacterium
GTCTTTTTTAAATGGGTGTAATCAAGAGACAAGGTTTTAAATTTACAATTGTAAGTTTCATAGGAGTTGTATGCGGAGTCATCAGTACACTTTACATCTATCCGCATGCCCTTGAAATGGTGGGTTTGTTCAGAGCACTTTACGATGCTTCCATTTTAGCTTCCATACTTGTTTTGTTTGGAGGCACAATTTCTTCTGTCAAGTTTTTTCCGAAATACAGAGATGAGACCGGTGGCAATAAAGGATTTCTGACATGGATCTTATTGATATCGGGAGGAGCTTTCATTTTTTTTATACTGCTATTTCCATTCCTGGGTAAGCTGTTCAGCAATTATATTTTTAGCGGTAAGAATGCTGCGTATAAGGACTTCATTATTTATTTAATCCCACTGACCTTTGTCTGTTCGTTTACCAATTTATTAAGCAGGTATATTGCCAATTTCAAACGGATCGTAATGCCCGCCATATTGGAGAACCTGATCATTAAGATCACTTTTCCGTTGATCGTATTCATGTATTGGCAAGGCTGGATCAATGCACATCAGGTGATATTGGGTGTTACATTATCCTTTGCTTTTGGATTGTTAGCAACGGGATATTATTTGCATACATTAGGTCAATTTAAATTAACCAGACCTGAAATAGCAAGAGATAAGGAAGCAAAAAAGGAATATTTCAATTATTCAGGTTATGGAATATTAGCCGGGATCGGAAGTCAAATTGCTTTTCGAATTGATGGGCTCATGGTTTCGGCTATGATACAATTATCTACCGGAGGACTCTATTCTATTTCATGGGCCGTATCGGATATGATCGGGAAACCAATGCGGGCTTTAGGTTCTATTTCTTCGCCGATCATCGCACATCATCTTGAACATGGGAATACAAAGGATTTGCTTATTCTTTATCGTAAGTCTTCGCTTAACATGACCATCATTGGGTTAGGTATATTCTTATTTATCTGGACTGTCCTGCCTTTCATATTTGACCTTATGTCCAATTCTGAAGTCATGCGACAGGGATTATATGTTGTATTTTTTTTGGGACTGGCTCAGGTTTGGGATATGATGACAGGAGTGAATAATGAGATTATCCTTTATTCAAAATATTACAGATTTAATTTGTATCTGATCTTATTGTTAGCCGGGCTTAATATTTGTACCAATCTTCTTCTCATTCCCAGGTATGGCATGATGGGCGCTGCTATTGCCACATGTATTTCCTACTTTTCATTTAACCTGGCTAAACTGATCTTTATATATTTTAAATTTGGATTTCAGCCATTAAGCATTCGACTATTGCCAGTTATTGTTTTTGGCATTGGGGCCTGGTTATTGGCAGTATGGTTGCCTCCGTTTCGGTATCCCATTTTTTCAATCGCTTTGAAAGGCAGCGTTTTTTGCATGGTATATGGATTGACGGTATGGCAATTTCATATTTCACCGGATATTAATCAATGGATAGAAATGGCTCTTGGTAGAGTTACTAATTTCCTGGGAACAAAATCATCAAAAGAAGATCCTAAATAAAAACATCGTGTCGCTTGATAAATTAAAAAAGGAAATTAAGTCGGGGAAATTTTCACCTATATATCTGTTGCATGGGGAAGAACCTTATCTCATAGATGAAGCCGCAGCGTTTTTAGAACATAATGTGCTCCAGGAGCACGAAAAAGTTTTTGATCAGCAGATCCTGTATGGTGCTGATTGCAATGCACGATTTGTCATGGAGCAATTAATGTTGTTTCCGATGATGGCTTTGAAGAGATTGGTAATCGTTCGTGAGGCCCAACAAATTGAAGGAATTACTGAGCTGGGAGGCTTTGCGCATAAGCCTGTTCCGTCGAGCATCCTCGTGCTATGTTATAAAGGCAAATCGCTGGATAAACGGACGAAGCTCTATGATGGTATTAAAAAGAATGGCTTCATTCTCGATGCTGATAAATTAAAAGAGAAGGATGTCCTGCCATGGATACTTGATACAGCTTTAGATTTGAAAATAAAACTTGATCATGATGCAGCGGAAGCAATGGTCGAACTGATTGGAGCTGAAATATCAGTTCTTTATCCTGAGCTTAAAAAATTAGCCGGAAATTCAGTGCCTGGTGTTTCAATTTCGAAGATTGAAATACTTGATCTCATCGGAGTAAGTCGGGAATTTAATGTCTTCGAATTGCAAAATGCACTCGAATCCGGCAATGTAACTAGGACAATGAAAATGGGCGCTATGATGGCAGAACAAAAAGGATATAGCATCATTCCACTCATTGCATTGCTTGCAGGATACTATACCAGGTTGTATGTGACGAGATCTCTTATTTCAGAATCAGACCAGGTCGTAGCTGATGCCTTGGCTATGAAATCACCATACATGGTAAAGAATTATAAAAACGCCGCGAAAAAGTATTCCCTGGAAACACTGGAACGATGTCTTGGCTGGCTGCATGTGTATGACATGAAATCAAAAGGATGGAATTACAAAGGAGGCGATCAGCGAGCATTGACCATCGAATTGTTGGGCAATTTGATGCATCCGGATTATGCTCCTGAATTCAGCGATGCATTTTAAAATTCATTTCAAACTACAATTCTTCTCATTACATGTTTCCGCTGAATAATATTGATTTGCTTTCACTTCAGGGCAGCCTGAAATTTGGCCGGAGTAAGTCAGGCCAGGTGGAGGTACTGGATCGGACGAGAAAGAAATTTGTGAGAGCAACACCGGAAGAAATTGTACGACAACTTTGGCTGGTCTATTTAGTGGATCTACTTGGGGTAAATATAAAATTGATTTCCATCGAAAGAATGTTTGAAATCAATGGCTTAGGAAAGCGATTTGATCTCGTGGTATTCAGCAAATCGACACATCCTATTTTGCTGGCGGAATTCAAAGCACCTGCCATCCGAATACAGCAATCTGTTTTTGATCAGATAGCCCAATACAATATGAAACTTAAAGTGCCGTACGCATTGATTAGCAATGGAAGCGATCATTATTGTTTTCAGATCGATGACGAGGCAAAAGGATTTGTGTGGAAAAATGAACTTCCGATACTATTAGCATCGGGCCAATAATCAGCAGATTCATTCTAGTCATATAGTCGTTTTTTACAGATGAATGTTGTGCTATCCGGAAATTACCAAAGATCACAACTATTAACTCATCACAGGCTGATTTTGTAGCCCATCCCCGCATGGATATTTCTGCTTTTTGAAGAGGAATATTCACTGACATTTCTCATTCCCATATAGCCATTAGTTTCCAGAAATATCTGTCCAAATGACAAGTTGTATCCGATGCCAAGCCCTGCGTAAATGCCATTGTCCCACCTACGGACATTTATTCCAAAGGGGTTTTTGAAATTGAAAGGCACCACATTTGGATCACGAGCACCCGTCAGATCTATAAATATTTCGTTGCCCGAAACCATATAAGACATCCCATAACCTGCTTTCCCAAATATTTCAAATTTACCTTTCGATATCGGAGTCTTCGCAGTGAGGATCAGAGGCATTTCTGCATAATTACACATTATTTTTCGGTCACTGGTAAAGGTCACAAACTCAGGTATACAGGCTGCACCTCTGCGGACAAAACCGGGTTCTATGCCTATACCGATTACTTTTCCTATTTCGAAATTCAAAAGACCCGAGAACTGGTATGCAGGTATGTGAGTTACTGCATTTTCAGGAACAATAGCATTGCCATAATCTTCCCAGGCGTTTCCGTAAGAGACTCTGAGGCCGGCTGAAAACTGGGCGTTGGCTTCTTTTGTCAGGCAGAATAAAATGAATAGATATAAGTATTGGATCGTTTTCATGATTTCAAATTTTATGGATAGACTTAATACAGATTGCAAAGGTTGGGTAAATATTTACTTCTGTTCGTTTCGTCTACGTGGTGTCGTTTCGGCTCCATGTTGTCGTTTCGGCTACACTCAACGACCGGGATTGTCATGGACAACAGATCTTTTTTGATTTTCAATTTTCGAAGATATGAAACTGTATAATCATCTCGACTACGCTCGATGATTTCATGCGCATACATAAATTGTCATTCGAATATCATTAAATCGTTGAGCGGAGTCGAAACGATATCCCGAATGAAAATCATCGCGTCAGTTGAATCATAAAGAATCTCTGTGCACTGAAGTCCCGGTCGTTGTGCTTCGACCAGCTGTACTTATCCTTCTGCTGCAGCTCAGCAACCGCGTAGCTGAAACGACAATCGAAAATCTCTTTACGCCATCTGGTACCCTGTGTAGGACGTCCCGACATAATCGAGTATATCATCCTTCACGCGTTTGACTTCAGCAGATGATTCAAGGAGCCAGCCTTTGGACCAGCTGTGGATCACTTTGATACCAAGCGATTCCATGTCTTCTTTGAACTGAAGATGCCATAAACTATTTTCGGGCCAAGTCCCTGAAGGCCAGAAATCCCTTACTAATAAAACAAAAGGTTTATTTGGCTCTAGCAATGCTTCGACTAAATAATTTTCATCCGGGTTGAGACTTCTTTCAGATATCTTATACGGCATCGGAAGCTGATCCAAAACAAGACGATCCAATTCGGCGCCTAACAATGAAATCATATTCACCCTGTGTGCAGAATAGATACAAGCATTTTCCAGGAAGGGAGAAAACTGTCGTGCGAGACTTGTGACATGACGCAATGCTGCTGAATTGCTGCTTTGCCCCAATTTGAAATCAGCAATCATCTTTGGCATTTCAAGTTGTTCGTTGAGATACCGCTGATTGACCGGAGGTACATCACTGTACACATCGCAATTCATCTCCTGTA
>JBDUDG010000274.1:0-4800 GCA_040003045.1 Saprospiraceae bacterium
CCACCCATTAAATTTCTAAAGGCAAATACATTGTTTTTCAGTTGATAATCTTTTGGAGTGTACGTGCAAACTTGTGTTTTTTCTCCATTGCTGAAAGTATAAAGCATATTGTTTTCGCCCCAAACGACAATGTCATCTTTTACTTCCCAGAAAGTCGCTGAAAAGTTGGTCAAAGCAGTTTTCTTTCCGTTTTTGTAATGCCATAAGTTTCCATTCAAATCTTCATAAACATAATTCGATTTGCCGGAACGAGAAACTGTGGAAGGTTTTATTCCTATAGAAAATAATGCATGGGAAATCGCCTTTGAAGCGCCGCCTGTGCCTAATATAAGTGCTTGTTTAGGTAATGGTGTCCCTGTCATCCAATTTTCCAGAGAAAGCCTGAATGCAGTAACATCAGTATTGAATCCCTTCCATGTATTTGTACTTGTTTTAACCAATGTATTTACGGCGCCTATTTGCAATGCCACGGGATCGATTTCATCCAGGAAAGGTATCACCAGAGATTTATAAGGTATTGTTACGTTTAAGCCGAAGAGATCACTTCGAAGCAGTGGAATTAGATCCTCTACATTTTCTAAAGGATAATTTTCGTATGAGAAATTAGGATTGGTCAGGCCTAAGTTTATAAACTTTTCGGTAAAATATTTCTTTGAAAAGGAATGAGTGAGTGGATAGCCGATGAGACCGAATTTCATAAAATATGGATTGGTGTAAATGTATGAAATTTGCATTCCTGCATTACCCCCTACCCCCGAATGCTTCGACACATCCGACAAGCTCAGTGCGACGCCTGCATCACTCTTCCTTATGCTGCAGCTCAGCAACCAAGGGGGACTTGAAATAAAAAAGAATTTATAAGGAGAATTAACTTGTGTAATACAAACCCCAACCCGGAAAGTGTTGTTTAAAAGCTGTTTCTCTACATTCTAAACAGAATACCAGCTTTGGCATTGAAACCAAAAGAAGGATATGTATACCAGGGTTCGCGCTTATTACCTAAAATATTGTTGATCTCTATAAATGCGCCCCATGAGGAGGTGAAATAGTAATCACCATGCAGACTCAAATCAATCAATGGATCCAGTCTTCTTTCTGTTCCGCCAACTGTTCTGTAAGGCAATCCATTCTCGGAATGAGCGATGAATGAAACGTGATAATAATCATCTCCACCAGAGTATGTGATCATTCCATCGAGACCAACAGTGGGTCTGTGCCATGGCTTTTCTTCATTGTCCAGGCTGTAAAATCTCTGCCAGGCATCACCATGCAGAATTACATTTTTCAACACCTCAAAACGTACCGAACCTTTATATCCGAAATAGTACCCGTTGTCAAAAACAGGATTAAATTGCTCGCGTTTATCATAATCCTGCAGGAAAAAAGCCATTTGATGGAAGGTGGTATATCCACCCGAAATATCATATTGCAACTTTCCTGTTGCTCCCTTAATTGCTGCATAGATAAGACGTGATATCATATTATTTATACTATCAAGTCTTGTATTGATGTAAGGATTGTATGAAGATAGATTGTGAAAATTATTTTTAACCACTTCTCCTTTCCACCCTGCTTCAATTGTCAAACTGTTTTTGAAAATGCTGTACGAAAACTCAATGACCGGAAGGATTTCATTGGTTTTAGACGTGACGAGGCTTTTGTTTCTATTCAGTAATGCTAAGCCGCCGAGATCAACTTTGAGCGCACCCACATGAAACTGGAAAAATGGCTGAAAGAAAATATTATTGATTGTCTGATCACGCGTATTCTTTAATGTAGAAAAATCACCGGATACTTTCAGACCAAGCGGAAATGATTTTGCTGTGAGTTTATAATCCACTTCTCCTCCGAGGCGAACAGCGCTCTCACGCGAGCCGAAATCGTCCTTATCAAAATTATGTTGAAAGAATACTTTATATCCAAGACTTTGATTTTGGCTTGCAAGATTATACATTGAGAATTGTGCATCATACCTGGCAAAACTTCTCTTCAATGCGTCAGGGTTGGATGGTATAGGGTCAGCACCATAGAAGAAAATATTCTCGAAATGACCGTCTATATATCCATCCAACTGAATATTATCATTGACAAGATAACTGGCATTAATGCGGCCTCTGGAATCTGAAAATTTCTGCAGCGGAATCTTTTTATTATTTGCGCTCAGATGTCTGAAATCAATCCCCCATTGAAGGGCATCATTTTGGTGGTGATCATATGAAAATTCTCCCAGCAAAGAATTAGGACTACCATAACCTGCTTTTGCAAATAATGGATAATAGGCTGCTTTTTTTTCAGGATTGATGGCCAGAGGTTTCAGTTCGGCAACCACATATTCAATCTTAGGTGATGGAGCTGATAATACATACTCATAGCGTCGCATCGCAGAATCGAGGGCAATGGGCTGAGGAATGATCCTGATTTTCTTTGTCTCCAGAAGACGTACTTCAAAATCCTTGATTACTTCGATTTGACCGGTTGGCAATTCATTTTGTGCAAAGACAGATGTCGTGATTGCCAGAAAAAATATGATGTGAATAAGTCTCATGTTGTTCGATTAGTCTTTATGAGGATTTTGCATTTCGAGGGTATCGCTTCCGATAGGTTTGATACGACTCTTATTCTCTTCCTGAGCTTTGACCTTTTGCAATTTTTCATTGGCTTCTTTCATGATGGTATCATCGCCCTGGAAGTTTTCCAGAATGGCTTCAAGAATCGCGCGGGCATTCAGGAGATCGCCCTGAGAGAATTTAATATCAGAGAGAAGGATTAACGATTTCGCAACCCAGAATGGATAGCCAACATTTGCACGTGCAGCTTCCTCAGAAAGTCTGGCTGCGATATCGGCTTCTCCTCTTGCTTCATAGATAAATGCAATCTGGTATCTCGATTCTGCCGCAAGTTCTGCACTGTTGATTTTGATGACTGCATTGTAAGATTCAATAGCTTTATCGTAGGATGCTGCTGCCAAAGCGAGTGTGGCTGAATAATATTGAGCTAGTGCTTTAATATCATCTGTTGCTTTCGGATGGGCTATAATTTTGGCTGTCATCTCATAAACTTCATCTGTCTTTTTTAATTTGAATGCACTGCGAAGTGCGCCCAGGGTAGCATCATATTGTTGCTCATCCGTCTCAGCTAAAGGAAGATATTGCGTGTAGTAGGTATATGCTCTTGCCATATCCTGTTGTTGGTTGTAGGATATCAAGGCAGCTTTGTAAAGAGATGACGCGAGATAAGTGCTTTGACCTTGTTTGATCACAGCCTCATATGCGGTAAGTGCATCGCTGTATTTCTTCTGCAAGGAGAGAGATTCTGCTTTGAGATATTTTGCTTTTAATGTGTAGGTGCCTGTTGGATTTTGCTCGATATATTGCTGGAAAGAAATGACTGCCTTATCATATTCTCCGGATGCATAATGATTTTCTGCAGCAGAAAAGACAATAGAATCTTTTTCCATTCCGGAAACAGAATACCCTGGAATTGTATTGGCAAAATCAAAAAATGCCTGAGGCTTGTCTAATTGATTAACATAAATTTCCTGGATAGCGGCCATTGCTTCCTTCGCTGTCTGAGGATCGGGATTGTATTGGAATACTGTTTTGTAATATTTTAAAGAAGCGTCGTACTGTTCGGCATTGTAGGACAACAGACCAAGACGCAACAGGGCTGGATGTAAAAGCGGGCTTCGTTCTTTGAATTGGCTAACGAGCTTTTCGTACGAGGCAATGGCTTTATCTGTTTGATGTTCTTCCTGATATGTATTTCCTGCCTGGAAGAGTGCATCATCAGCCCAGAGAGACTGAGGCATTGATTGTGCTAAATCTTCCAGCAATGAAATTTTTTCCAGAGGCATATTTTGAAGCCCTTTGATTATGGCTTTTTGAAATTTAGCATAATCATAACCAGGGAATTTGTTTCGAATGGAGAGATCGTAAAATTGATTTGCCTTATCATATTGATTGCGTTTGAATGCTGCATCGCCTGCACGTAAAATCGCATCAGGATAAATCTGATTTTTAATGAGTGTGTTTTGCGCGCCCGTCAAAGACATTCCTTCAATGCCTGTAACCGCTTGTTCAAAATTGGATTGCGCGAGAATAAAATCACCTGTCCGCAATAAATTATATCCCTGATTGTAATGAGCGATTGGTGGACTTTGTTGTGGTGGCAATAATTTCACATTGTCTGCAATCGCAAAATACTGGTCATACCATTTGATACTTTCGCCATATTCACTATTGAGATGTGCAAGTTCTCCTTTCCAAAAAAGAGCTCTTGTCTGAATGGTTTTATCGAATGGCTGCGAAAGTGACTTATCCAGCAAAATTTCTGCATCGGTTTCATTTCCTTCCTGGATCAATTGCTCTGCTCTGAAGAGCGTGACTTTTTGATATGCCGCTTTCAGTTTCGGCGTCAGGGTTTTCATTGCTTCGAGCTCACGGACTGCAAGTGTGTAATCCCCTGTGTTGGTTAAGATGCCGGCGAGGGTGGTTTGTGCATCATCGTATACCGGGCTTGAAGGAGGAATGGTCTGAAGAACGCGTATGGCTTCCACATCATCTCCTGCCTCTGCGCTTAAACGACCATAATGATAGGTGGCTTCTGCAGTGAGAGAAGGCACATCATCCATTTTGGAAGCATTCATCAAACTGTTTCGAGCTGAAGTTTTATCACCTGTCTTGAGGTAGGATTGGCCTAAATAATAGTTTGCATACTGTGCCTTGACGCCGGGTTGATTTCTGATCTCAAGGAAAACAGGAATTGCTTTTTGATAATCACCTGTATTGTAATAAGAAATTC
>JBDUDG010000275.1:0-4799 GCA_040003045.1 Saprospiraceae bacterium
TATTTTAAAAGTTGTGCAAGATTTTCTTTGTCAAGAAGTTCATACCCCATGGGTCTGATGACAGCACCTGTGATCTCCACTACTTTCTCCGCTACAGGCACATGGATGTAATCATTGTTTTGCAAAAAGAAATTCTTTGCGACACCCGGATCATTCATGAACTCGTATGCATCAAGCGTTCTCACATTGCTTCCGCTGATTACTTTGATGCGACGAACAGAACCAATATCTGTTGGACCACCTGCAGCACTCAGCACATTGAAAGCAGTATTAAAAGCAGGCAATGTATATGATCCTGGCGTTTTAACTTCCCCAAGCACATTGATAGAAATATTTCGCGGATTATTTAAAGTAAGTTGAAATTCACCTCGGTCTATACTGTAATATTGGCGGTATCGCTGATAAAGCAATTCTTTCGCATCCCCAAACCGGACTCCTTTGAGAAGAATATTAGGAAGATCCTTGGATGGTCTGATAAAACCATCAGAACCAATCTCAAGGACTTCATTGAATTGCGATCTGCCAAAGCCAATAATGCCTAACTTATCACCTGTCCCCAATACATAATCATCAGATGGTGATATATCTTCTGCTTTCTGATAGACGGCGATTGAATTGTTCCTAAATATTTCCTGGCCATATATCGGCGCCCTTTTGAGAGTTACATCTACAGGAGGTGGCGTTATGACAGGTGGTTTGACTGGCTGTGTTTTTTCCTTTGCAGGAGGACTTTTCTCTGCTACAGGAAGTTTGTTGGAATCCTGGTTTTGTGAAGATTTATTTTCTGCTTCAATTTCATTGATCGTCTGGAGCACGACTGCCTGGAACTCATCTACCTGATCAGGTTTAATCTGGTCGGGGTTATATCCTTTCTTGATCAATCTTGCTTTGAGCGTGTCCTCGTTGACGCCACGATCAGCTAATAAGGCGCTTGCCTGGGTTTGTGTGATTTGGGCAGTCACAGGTTTGTAGAATGCCACCAGGAACAGGAAGAAAAAGAAGCAACTTATATGTTTTAAACGTGTAATGTGCATGAATATCAATTAAAAATAGGTGCTCATGCCTTGTTGAGTTCCTTTCGAAAATAGGCCAACGTCTGGACAAGCCCTTCTGATCTGGCCACTTTTGGCTCCCAACCCAACAAACGCCTCGCCAGCGAAATATCAGGTTGTCTCACTTTGGGATCATCTTCAGGCAATTCGCGGTAATCAATGTAAGCATCCGGATTTCCAACAAGTTGGATAATCTCTTTTGCCAATTGCATAATTGTTATTTCATCCGGGTTCCCAATATTGACCGGCAATGAATAATCACTCAATAACAGCCTGTAAATGCCCTCTACAAGGTCATCAACGTAACAGAATGACCGGGTTTGACTCCCGTCACCATATACTGTCAACCCTTCACCTCTCAAAGCCTGTGCCATAAAGGCAGGCAATGCCCTTCCATCCTCAATCCTCATCCGGGGTCCATAGGTATTAAAGATCCTTACGATCCTGACTGGAACTCCATGAAATCGATGATACCCCATCGTAATGGCTTCCATGAACCGTTTTGATTCATCATAGACACCCCTGGGACCTATCGGATTTACATTTCCCCAATAGTCCTCCTTTTGAGGATGGATCAACGGGTCACCATATACTTCTGATGTGGAGGCTATTAATATCCTGGATTGTTTTGATTTTGCCAGGCCGAGAAGGTTGTGTGTGCCAAGGGATCCTACTTTTAAGGTCTGAATAGGCATCTTCAGATAATCGATAGGACTGGCGGGGGAAGCGAAATGAAGGATGTAGTCCAAATCTCCTGCGACGTGGACATACTTTGTCACATCGTGATGATAAAAGTCAAACTGTGGATCGGGAATAAGGTGTTCAATGTTTTTCATCGCACCTGTCAGGAGATTGTCCATGCCAGTGACGTGATAGCCTTCCTTTAAAAATCGATCACAAAGGTGCGACCCAATAAATCCGGCCGCGCCGGTAATTAATACCCTTTTCAATACCTTTAATTGTGATTTATACTTTTATGAGTTGGACAAAGATACTAGAATTCAGTTTTAAGAGTTTGTTGACCTTCATGGTCCTGGCTTCCCTGCACCTCCATCTTGATGCTCAGGCAAGCAAAAGTGTGACTCTCCTCGAATTCAAATATGGTTTCCAGACACCTCTGGCAGATATGAAAAAAAGGTTTGGTGGCTCAAACGATCTGGGAATCAGCTTTCAAAAGGCTTCTTTATCCAAGACGACGTTCTTTGGGGTCGAGGGCATTTTTTTCTTTGGAAGTACTGTTAAGGAAGACGTGGTGGCCAATCTAAGATCATTTGATGGCTCTATCATCGGTATCGACGGCCACGCAGGAGACGTGAATCTAAAGGAAAGAGGTTACTATGCAGGTATTGATGCAGGAAAGATATTCAAAACCACCGGGGATGTCAATAATCTTACGGGCATACGATGTCAGCTGGGAGCTGGATTTTTGCAGCATAAAATAAGAGTGCAGGATAATTTGAATACTATCCCTGAACTTAATAAAAAGTACATCCAAGGGTATGATCGATTGACTAATGGACCTGCGATTCACCTTTCTGTTGGCTATCAGTATGAAAATCCAAACAACAATTTTCATTTCAATATCATGAGCCATCTCTACGGAGCAAGGACAGCCTCCAGAAGGGACTTTGATAATCTGACAGGCGAATATCTATCTGCGAAACGAACGGATATTCTGGCCGGCATCACGGTCTCCTACATTGTTTCCATCAGCAGAACCGACAAAGCAGACCACATCTATTATTGATCTTATTTATGTGGGTACTTTACTATTTAATGATGTATTTATTTGTTTTGGGAATTCGAATTTCCTCTTTTTGGAATGCCAAATCAAGACTATGGCTGAGGGGCAGAAAGAATTGGTACTCCAAAATCCAGTGTCTACCGGCAGGTAAGAATAGCAGAATATGGTTTCATGTATCTAGCCTTGGAGAATTCGAACAGGCCCGAACGGTCATCGAAAAAATTAAATCTGACAGCCCGCATACGGAAATCATCCTCACTTTTTTTTCCCCGAGTGGCTACGAATTGAAAAAAGAATATACTCTTGCCACTACATTATACCTTCCTGCTGATCTTCCAGGCAATGCTAAAAAATGGTTGCAAATCATCAAACCTGATTTAGCTGTATTTGTGAAATATGATCTGTGGCCCGGATATATCAAAGCATTATCAGATTTAAATATTCCGGCCATTTTATTTTCAGCACATTGGAAACAACAAAGCGGGATTAGTTCATGGACAAGTCCGCTAATCAAAAATGAATTGAAGCGATTTAAAATGATCTTTCTTCAACGTCCTGACTTAATTGATTTTTTTAAGAAAAACGGTTTTGAGAATATTGCTGTTGCAGGTGATACAAGAATTGATCGGGCATTAAACCTAGCGGCAGAAGTAAAATCAAAAATTCCTGATTCTATTTCGGAACAGCGTTTTGATATAGTGGCAGGATCGACATGGCCAAAGGATGAGGATATATTATTCGATGTCATTCGGACTCAACAGCTGAAAGCGATCATTGCTCCTCATGATATTTCACCAAAGAATATTGATCGTATCATGGAACAGGCAAAAGGTTCTGCGGTAAAATTGTCATCGCTTTCAATTCAACTTTCTGCCACTCAAATAATCATTGTGGATAATATAGGATTACTGTCAGTTCTATATTCCCTGGGAGATATCGCTTACATCGGAGGAGGTTTTGGAAAAGGGATTCACAATTCACTCGAAGCTATGGCCCATAAAAAACCCGTGATCTTTGGTCCTCATTATCAAAAATTCCCTGAAGCACTGGATATGATTGAATCGGGTGGCGCGATGACTATTAACTCTAAACAGGATTTATATAATGTATTAAATCAATTTAAAAAACCTGGTGAAGCTGAAAGTTCAGGAATGAAATGTTATCAATATCTTCAGGATCATGCAGGTGCGACAACTATTGTTTCTGAATACATCCTTAAATCAATACCCAACTGCGGTTAAATCATGATGACAAAACAAGACTTAGCAAAGGTCCTGGATAAGGCAAAGAGTCTGAAAGCAATGGTAATTGGCGATGCCATGCTCGATCGGTATATTTTCGGTACAGTAGACAGAATCTCTCCTGAAGCACCCGTTCCCATTCTCTCCCATCAGCGAACAGAACTGAAAGCCGGAGGATCAGCTAACGTTGCACTCAACTTATCTGCATGGGGATGCAGCACTTCACTAGCAGGTCTAGTTGGAAAAGATTCAAATGCAAAAGAGCTGAAGACCATTTTGGATGAAAGTCACATACGTCATTCATTGATCGCATGTGAGGACCGTCCTACCACCATCAAAACAAGAGTAGTGGCGTCTTCACATCATCTTTTGAGAATTGATGAAGAATCATCAACCTATCTCCAGGGAGCTGAGGAATCAAAGATGATAGATGAAGTTCTTTCTTTTATTAAAAATGAAAAGCCCGATTTCATCATACTTCAGGATTACAACAAGGGAATGCTTACACCTGATCTGATAGAAAAGGTGATTGAATATAGTATGGCCCAAAATATATTTCTTGCAGTGGATCCGAAGGAGCAAAATTTTCTGAGCTACCGGAATGTTGATCTATTCAAGCCTAACCTCCGAGAAGCCAGTCAAGCAGCGAAGAAATCTATTTCCGTGGACGAAATGCCATCAATAGCCAACCAATGGAGGAAGGATCGCGGATTCCATACAGTCGCTATTACTTTGGGTGGTCAGGGTATCTATATTCAGAAT
>JBDUDG010000276.1:0-4798 GCA_040003045.1 Saprospiraceae bacterium
GATCCACTCCGGAAAAAATCGCGTCATCCGAAGGATCTTTGAGCACCTTGGCTATGAAGTAATGAAGCTGGACCGGACTTATTATGCAGGTCTTACGAAAAAGAATTTACCTCGCGGACGATACAGACCTCTGACCAAAGAGGAGATTAGGATGCTGAAGCATTTTGTATAAGAGTTGTCATGTTCGCGTGTCTTTGACCGCGAATAGGCCTTCTCCACCTTCTTTGCCCTTCCTTTCCCATGAGTTTTTATCTTTGACAAATGGAAGCCGGTGAGAATAAAATCTATACAGATCTACAAAAAGCTACCAGGCTGGGGAAAAAGATGCTGGCAGTATTAATTGATCCGGATAAGCTCAGAATGGGCAAGCTGGATCAGATCATCCATCTTTCTATTCATTGTAAAGTCGATTACTTTTTCATCGGGGGAAGCCTGCTGGTCAATAGTCAGCTCGATCAGTGTCTTCAGATGATCCGAAAGAAATGCACCATTCCCCTGATTTTATTTCCGGGCAATTCTTATCAGCTCAGCTTTCATGCAGATGCAATCCTTTTTCTTTCACTGGTTTCAGGTCGAAATCCGGACCTTCTCATCGGACAACATGTCATCGCTGCTCCTTACCTCAAATTGAGTCAGCTTGAGATACTGCCTACAGGTTATATGCTGGTGGATGGAGGGGTCGGCACTACTGTATTGTATATGAGCAACACTTCACCCATTCCTTCCAACAAATCAGATATCGCAGTTTGTACTGCACTTGCAGCTGAGATGCTGGGGTTGAGATTAATTTTCATGGACGCAGGAAGTGGTGCTTCGAAACCTGTTCCAACAGAAATGATATCTGCCGTAAGAGGCGCAGTATCTATTCCAATCCTCGTGGGAGGAGGAATAAAATCTGCCGAAAAGGTGAAAGAAAATCTCGATGCAGGCGCCGATGTCATCGTAGTTGGAAATGCATTTGAATATGATCCGTCACTCATGATTGATATAGCCGCCACCATTCACGATCACAATTTTGCATTGAATGTGTAAGAGAATCCGGATGGTCGTGGCTATTGCGGTGATTTTCTTTTCGTGGAACTCAATGGCCCAACGACTTGGACTTTTACCTCCTGGTGTGAAATGGCAGGAAATTGAAGATGACAGCCTTCGTATTATTTTTCCAAAAGGAGAGGAAGTAAGAGCCCAACGCGTAGCATCGTTAATGCTGATGCTTGCCCATAAAGATCCCATATCAACACATGGACGATACAAACCAATTTCTGTGTTGTTGCAACCACAGACAAATATTTCGAATGGATATGTTGGATTGGCTCCATACGTTTCAGAATTTTATTTGCAGCCGCACGAGAATCCTTTTGCATTAGGTTCTCTGCCATGGCATGAACTGCTGGCTATGCATGAATACAGGCATGTGCTCCAGGTGAATGCAGCAAATCGGGGCATAAGCCATATTATAAAATTAATTTTTGGCGATCTCGCATTTTCAGGAATCTATAGCCTGGCTGTTCCGAATTGGTATCGGGAAGGAGACGCAGTTTATTCAGAGACAAAATGGACATTGCAGGGAAGAGGCAGACTAAGCAGTTTCACATTACCTTTTCGTGAAAAATTAAAAGAAGGTGACACCTGGAATTATTACAAACTCCGTAATGGATCTTATCGTGAATACACACCTGATCATTATTCGCTGGGGTATCTGTTGGTTCAATACGGCAATCATGTTTTCGGTGAAGCTGCATGGGATACGATCATACAGGAAGCTACGACATTCAAATATTTAATCAATCCATTTTCAGGTCCTTTGCAAGCCAGGTATGGTAAGCGTACTAAATTTTTCTACAAAGACGCGATGGAGTGGTATGCGGGAAAATGGGATTCCAACAAGGGAATTGTAAATGCGTATACTTTCATTAAAATGCCGGCTGCAGACCTTGCAAGCGATTATTTCGACATGGCGTATCCTGATGTTGCAGATGATGGCACCGTATATGCAGCTATTTCCACATTTGACCGTACTGCTGCTATTTACAAAATTGACAGTACAGGAATTCGGAAGAAGGTCATCAGTATGGGATTACAACAGGATCATTATTTCGATCAATCCAATCATCGTTTTGTCTGGACCGAATTAAGATTTGATCCAAGATGGATACGAAAAGATAAAAATGTGATCATCGTCTACGATGACCGCACCGGCAAAAAAATTACATTATTACCAAGAAAAGGATTTATCACTCCATCTCTTGATCGTGCAGGAAACCGAATTGCTGCGCTTCATGTAGACAATGGAGGAAAATATGAAATCCAAATCCTTGATGCCCGAACAGGAAGCTTGTTAGCCAGCCTGCCAAACAAAGACAACCTCTATCTCGGGTATCCAATCTGGAGTGAAGACGAAGTGTCCATCATCGCTACTGCCCGCGATGACAAAGGCAGGATGGCACTGGTCGAAGAAGATATAGCTACAGGAGATATCAAACTTATTACGCATTACAGTTACAATGTTTTAGGCAGGCCCTATCTGCATGATCATTGGATATACCTGACGACCAATCTCGATACTCTCGACCAGGTGTATGCAGTGGACAGAAAAGAAGGTATCTTTTACAGAGTGAGCAGCGGTAATTCCGCACATTATGATCCGGCTTGGGATCCCACGCAGGAAGCCATCGTTTGCAGCGAATATCATCTTAATGGAAAAAAAATTGTCAGCATACCGGGACATCCTGATAGACATTGGAAGTTGACAGGTCTCAATGATGGAATTAAAAAAGTAGCAGGAGCCTCAGAAAACTTATTGGCAAGTCCCATAGATTCAAGATCGTTCTTGGTAAAGAAATATTCTGCATGGTCCAATGTGATCAATGTCCACAGCTTGACGGTAGTTGCGGATGATCCCTTATGGCAGGCAGAAATTCGATCCAATAATATCCTAAACAATATTTCTATTGCAGGAGGATATGAATACAATCGAAATTCAAAAGCGAATGGCCCATATCTCAATATGCAGTTGGGGATGTTTTATCCTGTATTTTCATTAGGACTGTCCCAAACAGCAGAAAAAGTGACAAACTCCGAAGGACATAAATTCAGGGTGAGCAATGACAAAATTGATGCAGGTATTGCATTGCCTTTATTTTTTAGCATCGGGCCGTATCAGCAGGTAGTGAATCTTTCCTCGACATACCATCAGGGTCTTGGCAGGCAGAGACCAAAGCTTGAGGGATATAATGATTTTGCATTTAATTATATCACCCATAGAATTTTACTGATCAACAGTCGTAACCAGGCATATAGACAGGCCATGCCGTCGTGGGGTCAGCGATTTGATCTTTCCTTTTCACGTGAAGTTTCAGGTGTGCCCATTTCACTTTTATACATGTCTTCCGACCTTGCATTCCCTGGATTTAAGCCATCGCATTATTTTCTATTGCGCGCTGAATATTTGTCGCAGGATACAAGTGGAAGTTCGATACAACTCAGTAATCCTTATGCGGGTGCCAGAGGATATGGTCTCGCTGATGGAAAAAAACAATACCGGGTAGGACTTACATATGGTTTTCCAATTTGGTATCCTGATATAGGATTTGGAAATATCTTTTATACAAAACGCGTTCGGCTCCAGCCTTTCTTTGATATAGCGTATACAGATGATAGAAAAGCTCGTTCAAAATGGATGCAAAGTATAGGTACTGAATTGATTGTTGACTTTCATTTCCCACCGTTGTCCGTGGGTGTCCGGTACTCAAAGTTGTTATCTGGTGGTTCCAAAAACTCGAATGTTTTTGAATTCTTCATCCCTGTTCAACGATTTTAAATGGAAGGAGTAGTTGTGAAAGTGACAGGCAGTTGGCATGAAGTCCGGCTTGCGGATGAATCCATTCTTCCTTCACGTATCGCAGGAAAATTGCGCATGGACGATATTAAAACCACCAATCCGGTTGGTGTTGGTGATCGGGTGACAGTGCAATATGATGCGGGTGAAACAACTAAAGGCATGATTACAGAGATTTTGCCAAGGGCTAATTACATAGTACGACAGTCGCCTCGTAAAAAACACGATTTGCACTTATTAGCAGCTAATGTTGACCAGGCTATTTTGGTGACCACTATCATCAACCCTTCATTGAAGATTGGTTTTATCGATAGATTTTTATTGATGACTGAACCACATAATATTCCGGCGATCATCATCATCAACAAGAATGATTTGTTTGGTGAAGAAGAATATGAGATCTATGGCGGGCTTAAAATATTGTACGAAGACATTGGATATCAGGTTATCAGTTGCTCGGCCACAACAGGAAATGGCATCGATGAATTAAAATCGCTTTTGAAAAATAAAACTACACTGGTGGCAGGTCAGTCCGGTGTTGGAAAATCCACACTTATCAACTCCATTGAGCCTGGACTTACATTGAAGACAGATAAGATTTCGGATTACTCAGGTAAAGGCCAGCACACTACTACATTTGCCGAAATGCATCCGTTGACATTTGGAGGTTATATCATTGACACCCCCGGCATTAAAATGCTTTCTTACAATAATCTTGAACCTCTTGATGTCGCTCACAATTTCAGGGAATTTTTCGTCCTATCGCATCAATGCAGATTTCCGAATTGTCTTCATAAGGAAGAACCGGGTTGTGCAGTCAAAGCCGCAATTGAGGCAGGGAAAGTGTCCATACTGAGATATGAGCACTATCTTCAGATCATGTCAGAGATTGAGGACCAGAATTTTTGGGAAAGACACAAAGATCTCTGAGAATGCAGAATAACGAATAATGAATAATGA
>JBDUDG010000035.1:0-16168 GCA_040003045.1 Saprospiraceae bacterium
CGCATGCCATGGTTCCATTTTATGGACAGGGTATGAATTGCGCAATGGAAGATGTCTGTCGACTTAACGAATGCCTTGATGATACAAAGGAGAATTGGGCAGAAGCATTTAAATCTTACCAGGATCTTCGTAAAAAAGATACGGACTCAATTGCAGATCTGGCTCTTGAAAATTATACCGAGATGCGCGATCATGTAGACAATCCTAATTTTATTGCGAAACGTCAGATTGAAATGCAGTTGGAAAAAAAATATCCTGATTATGCATCAAAATACAATCTTGTGACTTTTCGCGAGGACATTGGATATGCAGAAGCTAAACAAAGGGGACATGCGCAGGACGACTGGCTTCTTGACTATTGTGGTCGAACAGATACAAGTCATTTGAGTGAGGAGGAATTGGAGATGATATACAGGCAATTGAATAAGGTGACAATGTGACAATGTGATTTTCGCAGCGCTCAAATTATCCACCGTTTCGCTTCGACTCTGCTCGGCCACCAGTAAGGATTTCGCTCAATAAAAAGTCGTCTTCGCTCAATCAGATTCCTCAAAGATTTTTATAAAATGAATTTAATTAAATTTAAAGCTATATAAATGAGCGGAACCGAAATTATTTTTTGGAATATTCTGTCGGTCGCTGAGCGGAGTCGAAGCGAAACGACATGGGGAGGTTCTTCTAAATGAATTAACTTTATACTATGATAAAAAGACCCTTCAACCTTCAGTCCTGGATCGATGAGCACCGCCATGAGCTCAAGCCCCCCGTTGGCAATCGAAACCTATATCATGATGCCGGTGATTATATAGTCATGGTCGTCGCCGGTCCGAATGCAAGAAAAGATTATCATTTCAACGAAACAGAAGAGCTTTATTATCAGCTTGAAGGCGACATCAATCTCCGCATTCAGGAGGATGGCAAAGCCGTGGATATTCCTATCAGTCAGGGGGAAATGTTTTTACTTCCGGCAAGAACGCCTCACAGTCCATCAAGGTCACCGGGTTCTATAGGCCTGGTCATTGAATTAAAAAGAGGCACCACCGAAGATGATGGCCTCATGTGGTTCTGTGACAATTGCAATACGAAACTTCATGAATCTTTTTTCCATCTTACTAACATCGAAAAAGATTTTCTTCCACGCTTCAAAGATTTCTATTCATCAGAAGAAAAACGGACCTGTCCTAATTGTGGCCATGTCATGGAAGCAGACAAAAGATTCATTGATTAATTTACGATTTTGGATTTACGATTTTGGATTTACGATTGTGAGTTTTTTCCTTTTAAATTCTTGTTCGAAAACCAATGAGAAATTCAAAATCCAATATTTCGAGTTTGCAAAATTGTAAATCCCAAATCGTAATTCGTAAATCCATTTGAAAAAGACCTTTTTTGCTTCTGACTTTCATCTTGGGACTGATGGTGCTGCCAAAAGTGTGGACAGGGAGCGTCTTATTGTAAAGTGGCTTGAAGAATCCATGCCTGAGATGCAGGCGCTTTACCTGGTGGGGGATATCTGGGATTATTGGTTTGAATACGGACAGGTCATTCCAAAAGGTTATTCAAGGTTATTGGGATGTCTCCGTCAGATCCGTGATGCTGGAATACCTGTGTATTATTTCACAGGCAATCATGATATGTGGATGTTCAGGTACCTGACGGACGAATTTGATATTCCTATTTTAAGAGAACCAGTCATCCATATGATTGATGGCAAGAAATTTTACATCGGGCATGGGGATGGTTTGGGACCGGGTGATTACGGATACAAAGTCATAAAAAAAATATTTGCGCACAAGACGAGCCAGTGGTTGTTTTCCAGGATACATCCTAATACTGGAATTGGTCTCATGAAATTCTGGTCAGGAACCAGCCGTCAGCACACTCAGGTAGAAGAAAAATTTCTTGGGCCTGAAAAGGAATGGCTTGTGCATCATGCACTTGAGATCCTGAAGCACCAGGATATTGATTACTTCGTCTTCGGGCATCGCCATCTACCCATCGATTATGAACTTGGTATCAAAGGCGCCCGCTATATTAACCTAGGCGACTGGCTGATTTACTATTCATATGCAGTCTTTGACGGGGAGAACCTGTCATTAGCATATTATAAACAGCAATAGAAATTTCTACTGGGATGGAATTTTTACCTTTGGCGCTTCGTTTGAGGACAACTATTCATATCAAAATGACTATCCACATGACATTTTCAGGCAGACATACCCTTCTTTTTGCTTTCCTTTTAAGCCTCGTTCATTTCGCAGCATCAGCTCAGACCCCGATGAATGAAGCTGTAAGGACAGCTGACTTAATGCCTTCATTACCCGGTTGTGAGCCCAAGATGATTGATGAATGCTCCAAATCCAAACTCACAGCATTTATCAATTCCAATATTAAAACACCTGAAGCTGCCAAAGCCCAGGGTGCCGGCGGATTAGTTATGGTAGAATTTGTGGTTGAGAAGAACGGGAAGATTGGTGAAGTCAAGGCACTTCATGACCCTGGATTTGGATTGGGAGATGAAGCTGTTCGAGTGATCAAATCCATGAATGACAAAAAAATGACCTGGATACCAGCACGAGATAAAGGCAAAAAAGTAGCTTATAGATACATGACACCGGTTGCATTTAATTTATCCGCACCTCCAAAAGAATTGCCTAAAAAAGCGCCAGTTGCAGACAAAGGATCAGGCTCACCCAAGATCTATGATGTGGTAGATGTAATGCCTCAATATGCAGGCTGTGCACAACACGCGAATGACACGATCGACTGTACATTCATGAGTATGTTGAAACATATTCAAACTAATCTTAAATACCCTGAAGAAGCTAGGACGATGATGATTCAGGGGCCTGTAGTAGTTGATTTTGTTATTGACTCATCTGGTAAGGTCACCGCGCCTGTTGTCACAAGTGGACTTGGTCACGGGACGGACGAGGAAGCTCTGAGAGTAGTTTCACTCATGCCTGCATGGACTCCCGGAGTTCTGGAGGGTAAACATGTGGCTGTTAAAATGACAATGCCTATTCTTTTCCAGATCCCGAAGGAGAAGAATTAGTAAGCTCTATCTTATTTTCCCCAATAGAATGTAGACATTTTTTGTTGGCCTTCAAATAATGTTAGTTTTAATTAGACCTAGGTTATTGATTTTCAGTATGCATTTATTTGATATTTCAAGAGAATATATTTAAGAAGAATATATTTAAGAAGAACATTAATCATTTGATTTTCAAATAATTAAATCTACTCTTCAAATTCATAATCTGAAAATCTTTTCGAGGTATTACTCCCTACTTAGTGTCATAATGTCACCGGATTTGCCATTTCTAGGCCAATTTGTCATCTAAATTTCTGCTGGAATGTGATTTGATTAATGATACTCATTAACCACTTAAATCTATTCAGCTTATGAGACCATATGCATGTTATCCCGGATCGCGAACCAGGTTTGCACCGATGAACTCAAATTTGCAGACACCAGGTGTCCGCAATGTTCCTTTTGAACCAGGTAAGGAAGCACGACCTTCAGCCAATATCATTCGCAAGGATGGCCTTTATGAAATCCAACTGGCTGTACCAGGTTTTTCAAAAGAGCAGATCCGGCTTGAAGTAAAGGAAGACCAATTAGTAGTATCCGCCACGAACGAAAGCCAGCAAACACAAAAACCTACTTTTCTTCGTCAGGAATTTGATTACACCTCTTTTAAGAGAATATTCAGATTGCATAAAAATGCAAATGCTGCAGCTCTGAAAGCAAGCTTCGATCAGGGTATCCTCACGATATCGATTCCTGACAGGGAGCCCGAAACTATCCAGATCAACATTCACTAACCAAAAAAATTACTATCACAATGAACCATACAAAATTCAACCAGGCGCAACCATCCGAAGCTATCGGCAAATGGATTGACACTTTATTCAATACTACACTGAGCGATGCGATGGGCATGGATCATGCCGCTTCTAATCCTTCCGTCAACATCACAGAGGATGATGCAAAATATAATCTCCTGCTTGCGGCCCCGGGTCTGACCAAACAGGACTTCAATGTCCGCATCGAAAATGATCACCTGATCATATCTGTTGAAAAGAAAAATGAAAAAGAAGAAAGCGTTCCGGACAAATTTACTCGCCGCGAATTCAATTACAGTACTTTCAAAAAATCTTTCCGTCTTGATGACAAGATCAACAAGTCAGGAATATCAGCAGCTTATGAAAATGGCATCCTGAACCTTGCACTTCCAAAGAAGGAAGTGAATACGGAGAAGCCGGATTCACATTTGATTGAGATTAGTTAGATTGGTTTTCGATTCAGTTTGAAAAGCCACCCGAAACGGTGGCTTTTTTTATTCATTATGTTTCCTCATCGAAAAAACAGTCCGGTCCAACCGGGGTTCATTGGCAGGATCAAATCCGTATGCCCTAAGCGAAAGATGATAAGCGGACCTTAACTTAAATGCATCTGATTGTTGTCGCCAATATGCAGTAGTATGAGAAGCTTCTTCTGCTGTCTGCCGAATAAAGGATGTACGATCTAATTTTTCTTCCATTTGATTTAATTAGAAAAATATTTTTCACAAATGACTTATATCATCAAGGTCTTTAAATCTGCCGGAAGATTTCTTCGCTTCAATGAGTTGCTGTAAAGAAATAACTTTTACTTCGATTCCTTCTACTTCTCTTTTCTCTAAATTCGAATGAACTTTTTCAAAATCCATACCCTTTACACTAAGCATCACATCGATACTTATTGGCGGTCTTCCAAACGTAAAAACATCCAGGTCCGAATTTGCCAGGAAATTATTCATCGACATATCAAAAACAGGCATCCCGAATTTTTGGAATGCCTGTATCAGTTTAAGATAATTTTCTTCACTTTGCTCCACCCAAATATCCAGATCACCAGTCGTTCTGTTATATCCATGCAAAATGACAGCGTAACCTCCTACCAGGACATATTTGACTTCCGCTTCATTTAGCGACCTGATAAAATCCTGAAAATCCTTGTTGAAAATATTCTGCATGATTCAAACTGAAACTTCAGCAAAGTTATGCTTTCCTTTTATCCTGCATTCCTTTGGATATACGTAGGGTAACCTGTTTCAGTGGGAACTGTAAAGGCAAAGACATCTAATTTATCTTTATGAGGCAGTAACGATATATCCTCTCCGTCATCCACGATAATAAAGTCATCCTGCTCTATGGTTTTTCCATTGATCGTTCCTGATCCTGAGAGCACATAAAGAGATCTGATTTCTGATTTGTTACCTGACCAATCGAAAGGTGCTGCATTGATTTTAATTCTTCTGATGTCGACTTTTGGCGTATCAAGTTTCATCAGACCTTTCTCCCCCGCATAATGAATGATCGTGGCATCATTGACGATTTCTTTTTCAAAATCAGCTTCCTTATAATCATCATACGTTGCTTCCTTTTCGAGAGTCTTTGACAAATCCGGATCGACCCAGATCTGAAATATGACACCTCCTTTTTCTATTTGTTCCGCATGAGAGATGCCATTACCTGCACGAATGATCTGAACATCTCCCATCTGCAGGGGTTTCCATGCATTCATTTTGGTATCGAAATGCCGGATATTTCCTTCCAGGACAAAAGACATGATCTCAAATCCCTGGTGAGGATGCAGACCTATCGTGCTGTCGACCATTCCTTCCGCTCTGGCCCAATAAAAAAGTGATGAATACGGACGAACAAAACCATGATCCTGAGGGAATCCAATAGGCTTGTTTTCGATAATCTGGCCGCGATTGAACGCGCCATACGCTTGCTGTGATTTAGATATAATACGCATAGTGCCGTTGTAAACGTGAAGATGATTTATTGGTTCAGGAAATAATGCTTTATACACATTTTATTAACCCTAATTGTGATGGATCAAAGGATACCAGTTTCTTATTTTAAATTTATACTCCATGAGATGCTTTCAAATATTCCATCATGACTAACTCTGCGATTCAGTACATGCGTCTGGCATCTGTCATATTCCAATCAGGCATCAAACAAGGATAGCTACCAATATTCATTTTAATTAAATTTACCTTTCAATCTCTTGACCATTACATTCAAAAGACCATGTATAAATTAGTGATCTCCTTTATTCTGCTGGCTTTCGTCATCGCATGTGCCGGCACAGAAAAAGCTCCTTCAGGAGCAGCCAGCCTGGCAGACGGCGAACAAATCTTTAAGAAATATTGTATTATTTGTCACGGAGCCGATGGAAAGCTCGGTGTCAATGGTGCAAAAGATCTCACCGTGTGTAAACTGACGCAGGAGGAACGCGAGATGCAAATTAAAAAAGGCAAAAATGTAATGACACCCTTTGAAGGAATCCTCACAGATGCACAGATCAAAGCTGTTGCATCATATACTACGACTTTAAAATAATATTTGTGCGCGTACGGATTATTGGTATCATGTCGGGGAGCTCAATCGATGGGCTGGATATTGCATTGTGCCAGATGGAAGAGAAGGACAATTCTATAGAATGGTCAATCGTGGATTCTGTTACAATTCCGTACAGTTCGCAATGGTATGATTTGTTGAAAACGTCACCCTCACTTAGCGGGTTTGATCTAATGCAGCTTGATGCTTATTATGGTGACTATATCGGAGAACAAACCAAAGTTTTGATGGATGAACGTGGATGGAAAGCAGACTATCTTGCATCGCACGGCCATACCGTTTTTCACGAGCCTTCGTTAGGGTTTACCACGCAAATCGGGAGTGGTGCACACATTTCTCTGAAGACAGGTCTCGATACAATCACCACATTCAGAAATGCTGATGTTGCCGCAGGGGGACAGGGTGCTCCTTTTTCCCCCGTAGCTGATCGTGTTTTATTCAGTGGATATGAGGGTTATTTAAATCTTGGCGGAATAGCAAACATATCGCTGGTGGATGAGAAGGACAATTGGTATGGATGGGATATCTGTCCATGCAACCAGGCTTTAAATTTACTTGCAAGAAAATCAAATCTCAGTTTTGATAGGGGTGGTGAACTTGCATTGCAGGGCGCAAGACTGGATTCCATTTTACATGATCTTATTGCCATGTTTCCTTTTAATTCCGGTATACCAAAAGGATTGTCAAATGCAGAAGTTGCTGCAACATGGATTGATTATCTGGAATCAAGAAAAGAAAATATAGTGGATCTTCTTGGGACCACGACACTCGCTATTTCCGATTTGATCAGTATTCATCTTTCTTCTTTGATAAAACGACCTGCTAAAATTTTAGTCACAGGTGGTGGTGTGTATAATGATCATCTCATCAAGTTACTGAGACGTGCAGGACAGGATTTTGGTTTGACATTTGAAATTCCTGCTACTGAAATTATTGAATTCAAAGAATGTCTTCTTATGACCTACCTTGGTTATCTGACCATGAATGGGAGGCCGTATAATATTAATTTACTTACCGGTGCCCGGCAGAATATGGGTGGAGGAGCTTTGTACAGGGCGGTATGAATGAGCCCCGAATTCTTGTCACCGGTGGATCAGGATTACTCGGATCGTACCTGTTAAGATGGTTCAGACACAATGGATATAAAAATCTAACAGGAACATTTCATAAGGAAGGAACTATTCCTGCCGACCTTCACGAAGGAATAGAATGGCGATCATTGAATCTTCCTGATATCCTGGAAACACATGAAATCGTGCGGGATAAGGATTGGGTGATTCATGCAGCAGGTTTAGTTTCGTACAATCCGGAAGACAAATACGAGTTGTTGAATGTCAATAAAGTTGGGACAGAAACTATAGTCAATGCATGTCTGTCACATGACGTCCAACATCTGATATATATTGGTTCAATCGCATCGCTTGGAAAAGAAATAAATCACCAGGTACTGGATGAATCAAATCCATGGCTTCAGAATGATTACAGCACGCCGTATGGTCTATCAAAATATCTCGCGGAGCTTGAGGTGTGGCGTGGTGGATATGAAGGATTGAAAGTTTCCGTCATCCTTCCTTCGGTCATACTAGGTACGGGTCATTGGAAGTCATCAAGTTTACAGCTTATTGAGCGTGTTGCAAAAAAAATGCCGTGGTATCCGGGTGGTCAAACTGGTTATGTAGATGTCAGGGATGTTGTTGAATTTATTGGTTTGTTGTTAAAGAAAAATTTGGTTGGTGAGCGGTGGATACTGAATGGAATAAATCTGAGCTATAAGGACATTTATCAAAAAATTGCAAAGAGGCTTGGATTAAAAAAGAAATTCAAAGAAGCTCCCGAGTGGATGGCGCGCGGAGTACTGATGTTGACGAATATGAAAAAAGGTCGGTTGTCTGTCCCTGATCTTGTGCATCAGGTGTATGGTACGTTTAGTTATGATGCATCTAAGAGTTTGACAGTGGAGGGGTTTCAATACAGGTCGATTGATAAAACTGTTGATGAAGTTATTGGAGTTTATATGGATAAGCGAGAGGGAAGAGTTTTGGAGTTTTGATGCTAGGGGATGGAGGAGACGTTGAAAAATAACGGAAGTCCGATCCGGAAATATTTCAGGAGAATATTGATGCCTGAATATGAAAGAATTATAGAAATTGGCTTCATAGGCAAGACGAATAATATTTATTTGATATTTAAGTAAACCCTAACAGATCGTCAGCGGTTATGGTCTCTTTATACGATAACGCGCTTCGCATGTACTCGTACCACTACTTATTCAATCCGTGTCTGATTTCGGCGAAAACCGAACCCACTAGGGTTACATTTTATGATTTGTCTGATTTCGGCGAAAACCGAACCCACAAGGATTTTATTTTATGATTTGTCTGATTTCGGCGAAAACCGAACCCGTATAGCACCGCACTTTAAAGCTTGTCTGATTTCGGTGAAAACCGAACCCACTAGGGTTGCATTTTATGATTTGTCTGATTTCGGCGAAAACCGAACCCACTAGGGTTGCATTTTAGGATTTGTCTGATTTCGGCGAAAACCGAACTCGTATAGCACCGCACTTTAAAGCTTGTCTGATTTCGGCGAAAACCGAACTGACAAGCCCGTAATCACAATTTCTTTATACAATTCCAATATCCTTTAATATGATTTCATTCTGTAATGTCGTCCTAAAGACAAATTTTTGAAGACGCCTTTCTCTGGTTAACAAACTATTAATCGCGTATAACATTATATAAAAGTTTATTAATTAACTATATACATATAACATATAGTTATTCTGCGTTAAGGTTTCTTATATCTTCTCCAAATCTGATGTTTTATCCCTGACCTTTGCGATCTTACAGTCCCCCAGAAGATTACAAGGTTCCTTTTGTTTGTTAATTGCCTATGAACTTTAAATTCGTCTGTCGCACCTTTATTGCCACCCTGGGTCTCCTGAGCGTCATCGCATGGACGAATCCTTTCGACATGAAAGCTATCACCGAATCAGTACTTGACGAACAGGAAGAAATCATTCGAGACCGCATCCCCACAGTGGTTACTATCGTCAGCCCTACATACAATACGATTGTCAGATCATACCTCAATACATACATCTACAGACGCCCCGAACAAACTGTCAATATGTTGGGATGGGCGGCTTATTATTTTCCAAAATTTGAGAAGGCCCTCACTGAGCAAGGTCTGCCTACAGATCTGAAATATCTAGCCATTGTTGAATCCGCATTGAATCCAAATGCCGTTTCAAGATCTGGTGCAGGAGGTCTGTGGCAATTTATGAAACCCACCGCAAGAGAATGCGGTCTTAAGTGCGGCTCTTACATCGATGAACGAATGGATCCGGAAAAATCCACCAGAGCTGCGGCAGCTTATCTTAAACAACTCTATACAATGTTCGGTAATTGGGAGCTCGTGATGGCTGCCTATAATGCCGGCCCCGGTCGCATCCGTGCAGCTGTGAAGAGAGGTGGAACGAGTGATTACTGGGCGCTAACAAAATATCTTCCCGCTGAAACTCAGAATTATGTCCCTGCATTTATTGCAGCCAGTTATATCATGAATTATCATTACGAGCACAACTTATGCCCTGCAATCCCTGAACATGCCATGGGTGAACTGACTAGTGTGATGCTATATGAAGGCATGTCCATTTCAGAGATAGCAAATCGATCCGGCATGACAGAAGATATGGTTAAAGGGCTTAATCCATCTTTTGTGCGCAATGTTATTCCCGCTTCTCAGATTGGGAACATGATCTGGTTACCTGCTGCGGCTGCTGAATTATTTAATGCAGGTAGAAATATGGAGCCGCCAACTATTAATATTGCGTCAGATATGAATGCTGAAATCAGAACTGTGAATCTGAACGGTACGATGTACAATATCATCACCACCAGAAAAGAATATCGGGTAAGGGCAGGAGATAACCTGTCTTATATCGCAGACAAAAATAACTGTAAAGTGAGCGAGCTCATGAACTGGAATAAATTACGCAACAATCATCTTTCGATTGGACAGCGTCTTGATATTGTCGAAGTGACCCGCGAATTAGCTCCTTTAGTAATAGAAGAAGCACCTGCTCCGATTGCACTTCGTAATGATCTTCCGGCTACAACTCTTCCATCTTTGCAATTAGGCTCTTTCGATGATGATGAAGAAACCGCTTCAGTTAATTTCACTATGGAACCAAATGTTCCTGAGCATACATCTGAGCACTTAGTTCTCAAAAGACGTCAAAGCGTAAGACAGGCACTTGATGCGTATCAGTGGTCTTCTTCCATTCTGCCTTCGCAGCTCGTCATGCCGGGCAATGCTGTTGCCGGTGATGTGATCAGGGTGAAAACCAGGACATAAGCGGCAGCGGCAGTAGTACCCGTTTTTCCGCACCCGTTATTCCTCATTTAATTCGTTATTCGTCATTCGTCATTCGTTATTCGTTATTGCCTTTTATCTTCGCATCATGATAAAAATCACTCTACCTGATGGTTCCATCAGAGAATATGCGGCGGGAACCACTTCAATGGACATTGCCAAATCGATCAGTGAAGGCCTGGCGCGGAATGTAATGGCCGCAAAGGTCAATAACGAGTTATGGGATGCTTCACGCCCGATCAATACCGATTCGACATTACAATTGCTGACGTGGAATGATGAAGGTGGTAAGTATGCATTCTGGCATAGTTCTGCACATCTTCTGGCCGAAGCATTGGAGAGTTTGTATCCGGGGGTAAAATTTGGTATTGGTCCAGCGATCGAAAGTGGATTTTATTATGATGTGGATCTTGGTGACCGATCATTGACTCCCGAAGAATTGCCTAAGATTGAGGCAAAGATGCTTGAGCTGGCGCGTCTGAAAAATGAATTTAAACGCAGTGATGTCAGCAAAGCAGATGCACTAAAATATTTTAGCGGAAAGGGTGATGAATATAAAATTGAACTGATCAATGATCTTACCGACGGAACGATCACTTTTTATCAACAGGGAAATTTTGTGGATCTGTGTCGTGGCCCGCATATCGGAAATACTGATAAAATAAAAGCAGTTAAGCTGACGAATATTGCTGGTGCATATTGGAGAGGTGATGAGAAGAGAAAACAGCTTACACGAATTTATGGAATCACATTTCCGCAGCAGAAAGAACTGACGGAATATCTCGTGATGATGGAAGAGGCAAAGAAACGTGATCACCGGAAATTAGGCGCCGAACTTGAGCTATTTGCTTTTTCTGAACGCGTTGGTGCAGGGCTTGTATTATGGTTGCCGAAAGGAACAGTAGTGAGGAATCGGTTGCAGAATTTCCTTCGTAAAGAACAAGCGAAGAGAGGATATAAGGAAGTGATGACACCTCACATCGGCAAGAAAGAATTATATGTGACATCAGGTCATTATGAAAAATATGGTGCTGACAGTTTTCAGCCTATCCATACACCGAAGGAAGGAGAGGAATTTTTCCTTAAGCCGATGAATTGCCCTCATCACTGTGAAATCTATGCTGTCAAGCCGCATTCCTATCGGGATCTGCCTATTCGCATTGCTGAATTTGGAACGGTGTATCGTTATGAGCAAAGTGGTGAATTGCATGGCTTGTCACGCGTAAGAGGATTTACACAAGATGATGCGCACATCTTTTGTACACCGGAGCAGGTGAAAGAAGAATTTCTCAATGTACTTGAGCTGACGAAGTTGGTGATTGCAAAAGCAGGGTTTGAAAAATTTACAGCGCAGATATCTTTGCGTGATCCGAATAAGCCTGAAAAGTATTTAGGAGATCCTGCAAATTTTGCAAAAGCTGAACAGGCGATCATTGATGCAGTTGCTGAGGCCGGCCTTGATGCTGTGCAGGTACCTGGTGAAGCTGCGTTTTATGGGCCGAAACTTGACTTCATGATACGTGATGCAATAGGTCGTCAATGGCAATTGGGAACTATACAAGTGGATTATAATCTCCCGGAGAGATTTCAATTAGAATATATCGGCGCTGACAATCAACCTCACCGTCCTGTGATGATCCACCGAGCTCCTTTCGGGAGTATGGAACGTTTCATCAGTATCCTGATCGAACATACGACTGGAAAATTACCTCTTTGGTTGGCTCCTGATCAGTTTGCTGTACTGCCGATTGGTGAGGGGCATATTGATTATTGTAAGAGAGTTTTGGCCACACTCGAGGACATTGGCCTATCGGGCTATATTGATGACCGGAATGAGACGATTGGAAGGAAGATTAGAGATACAGAGTTGAAGAAGGTGCCTTATATGTTGATTGCTGGTGACAAAGAGATGGCAGAGAATTTGGTGGCACTAAGAAAGCAAGGGGAAGGAGATCAGGGAGCGATGAGAGTTGACGAGTTTGCCGAGAAACTTTTGAATGAGATAAATCAAAACTAAGAAGCGCCGAGTTTCGTGGCACATTTGCCGGGCCGCTTAAGCCTGGATAATGTGCTACGAATGCCGCGTCGCTTATCGACATTTGCAAATCAATTTCCAGGTACCACATTTGCCGGGCCGCTTAAGCCTGGATAATGTGCCACGAATGCCGCGCCGCTTTTCGACAATTGCAAATCAATCTCCAGGTACCACATTTGCCGGTACGTTTTGTGTTTAGCTAATGTGCTAGGAATGCCTGGCCTCTCTTTGATGATTGTTTGATAACCTCTATTTGGCGTCCCGCGATATCCTATTGCCCAAATAAATGAGTGGGCAGTTTTGAGCTATAAGTGCCATTTGCCGCACTTTTTCATAAAATAAGGAGCTTAAATTGATATTTTATCTATATTAGTGCCTTATAATTCACTTATAACTAATTTTATCCTAAAAATTTAAATTATTTATTAAAAAAGTGCCTAATAATTCACTTTATGTTGTTTTTTACATAGAATAGCCCTATTTTTGAGTGAATAGAGCGATATAATGCACCAACACGACCTCATAAAAACAGTCAAAGACAGGCGGGAGTCACTCAACGTCACCCAGGAATATCTTGCAGAGCTTGCAGAAGTAGGTCTCCGAACCCTAAAACAATTTGAAAGTGGAAAAGGCAATCCAACGCTTCAAACTCTCCAAAAACTGGCTAACGTACTGGGAATGGAAGTCACACTTCAGGTTAAGAAAAATATACTTAAGCCATGAGAAGTGCATCCATCAAATACAAAGGTGAAAGCGCCGGTATACTGACACAACATGACGATGGTTCATTTACATTTAAATATGAAGCTAGTTGGGTGAACAATCAAAATAAACCTGCCATCAGCCTTACCCTACCCAAGACCAAAGAAGAATACCACTCAGCATTCCTCTTTCCTTTCTTTTATAATAAGCTGCCAGAAGGATCGAATAAGCAAGTAGTGTGCAGATTTTTGCGGATCGATGAAGACGACGCATTCAGTTTGTTGATCAGCACAGCAAAATATGATACAATTGGAGCAGTCACCGTGGAAGAAATTGATAATTGATAATTGATAATTGATAATTGACAATGGAGAATTGATAATTGACAATGGAGAATTGATAATTGACAATGTACAATTGATAATTGACAATTGATGATGGATAATTGATAATGGGCAATTGAAAATGGATAATTGACAATTGATAATTGACAATGGACAATGGACAATGGAGAATTGATAATGGAGAATTGACAATTGACAATTGATAATGGAGAATTGACAATTGACAATTGACAATTGACAATGGACAATTGATAATTGACAATTGATAATGGACAATTAATAAATGATGAAGGAAAATATCATTAAGAATAAGACTTTTGAATTTGCCCTCAAAACAATTGGATTTTATAAGTATCTGGTTGAGGGAAAAAAGGAATATGTGCTTTCAAAACAATTCCTGCGCTCAGGAACCAGTATAGGAGCTATGGTCAGGGAATCGGAACAGGCTGAAAGCAAGCCTGATTTCATTCATAAACTGGCGATCGCTTTGAAAGAAGCAAATGAATGTGAATATTGGATTGAATTGCTGAATAAATCCGGATATATGGATAATCAATTATTTAGTTCCTTTTCAACGGATATCAATGAAATATTGAGGATTTTGACTTCAATAATTAAAACTTCAAAAGCAAATAAGTAATTGACAATGGATAATTGACAATTGACAATTGACAATTGACAATTGATAATTTGATAATGGATAATTGAGGAGAAATAATGATAGCGAAAAATCAGGATGGTAAAACTATACCGGATAAGGACGAATTGTCAATTGTCAATTCACAATTGTCAATTGAAGTCTGTCCGGGCACTTTATCAGCAGGTCATACTACATATAGCCCGACATGTCTCAAACGCATGTTCAATGGCAAAAAGGTCAGCCATATTTTGCCATATGACTCTCCGGCAACGAATGAGGCAACTGATGAGCTTTTTCTGAAAAACCGGTCCAGGATATCATTATCAGGCGTTCAGGAAAAATTTTCTGTCCTTCTGGAAAAAAACAAACTCAGGCTGATAAAGGAAGGAGAACAAGGTGGCTATATATTAAAACCAATTCCCGGAGCAGGAAAGCAGCCCGATCAGATGCCTGCTAATGAACACCTGACGATGCAAATCGCCAGGCAGGTATTTAATATCGAGACTGCAGAAAATGCATTGATCTTTTTTAAAAATGGCGAACCTGCCTACATCACTAAACGATTTGACAGAAAAGAAGATGGAAGCAAATGGGCTTCTGAAGATTTTGCATCATTGGCAGGCAGAACACCGCAGACACACGGAAAAGATTATAAATACATAGGCAATTACCTGGAATTATTTGAGATTATGAAAAAGTTTATGCCGGTTTATACGGTTGAAGCGCCTAAGTTATTCACGCTTATACTTTTTAATTACCTATTCTCAAATGGTGACGCACAGTTCAAAAATTTTTCATTGCTCGAAACTCCTTTAGGTGACTACAGGCTCAGCCCGGCGTATGATTTATTAAATAGTCGAATCCACATATCTGATCGGGATTTTGCTCTTGATGATGGACTGTTGCCAAAAAACCTTGCTCATGGTAAAATCATGCAACAGTTTCGTATTCTTGGTGAAAATGCGGACATTCATCAAAAAATTATTGATGCAATCGTTGAAAATTTATTGTCAAAAGAGAAAAGGGTACAGGAATTAACAGAAGCTTCTTTTCTTAAGAAATCAGCAAAGCTTAATTATCTGCAAGCGTATCAAACAAGATTAAATAAACTGACTCGCTCATGAGTTACGAATATTCCAAAGATGGATTGATCGAGGCTGGTTGCCGGAAAAAAGTTAAACAGATAACGACGTATCTGAGCGAACTATTGAATCTTGGAGGTGAAGTCAATGCTGGAATTTGGAAGGTCCTTTTTGGTGCTAAAGCATATTCTTCTTTGAACGAGGTCAGCAAAATCAATAAAGGACGATATTTCGGATTTGGGTTGGTGGCGGGTGTAAAGTTTTAACAGGCCTTTGCGCTGGGAAACCGAAGGCATGGCATTGTGATGCAGATATTGAATAAGCATCAGTGTACCTTTATTAAAAATTCTCTCAAAATAATTTCACATACTTCTCCATGATCTCCATTCTCCCCGCGACCGAAAAGGACGCTCTTATACTTTCAACCATTGGAAGCCGCAGTCTTATAGAATCGCACGGCCACAGTGCTCCGGAAGCAGATATCCATCATTATGTGATCAATAATATGTCTGAAGTGTATCCGTACGACCAACTACATCTTGATTTGACGGATTAGTAATTCTTTCTT
>JBDUDG010000277.1:0-4761 GCA_040003045.1 Saprospiraceae bacterium
TCCACTTGCCAAGGCTATTCTTGCTTATGCTGCAACATTGAAAGTAACAGTTCCGGAGCCAAAAGAATTTGATGTGATTAAAGGACGTGGTGTGAAAGCGGATATAGAAGGCAAACGCGTTTTATTAGGTAACAAAGCCTTCATGGAAGAGAGTAAGGTGGAGATGAATAATACAACCATTACCACAACGGATACTGCTATCTATCTTTCAGCAAACAACAAATTAGCCGGCATTTTTTATGTCTCCGATGCCATCCGGGAGGGTGCAAAAGAAATGATCACTGGGTTAAGAAAAAGCGGAATTAAAAATATAGTAATGCTGACAGGCGATAATCCTGAAACGGCAAAACATGTTTCTGAACAAATAGGAATCACTGATTACAGAGCAAATTTATTGCCGGAGGATAAAATTAATATCATAAAAGAATTACAAAAATCCGGCTCTAAAGTAGCAATGGTAGGCGACGGCATCAATGATGCACCGGCATTAGTCCAGGCGAATATCGGTATAGCAATGGGAGCAGCAGGAACGGAAGCAGCAATGGAATCGGCAGACATTGTTCTCATGCACGACAAATTAGAAAAAATAGCTAAAGCAAGAGCCATTAGTAAAAGAGCATTTCGCACCATCAAAGAAAATATATTTGTTGGCGTTGGTGTTGTTCATGTTATCGGCATTACTCTTGTTTTGCTCCATGTAATTGGTCCGATTCAGGCCGCTGCAATTCATTTGCTTCCTGATACATTAGTTTTCATTAATTCAATAAAACTCCTTAGAATCAAAATTGAATCGTAAGGGGCAAAAGAACACATTTGATTGTCACCTCTTGCCAGGATTCAGGCATGCATCTAAAAAAAACATGCCGGTTTATTTTACCGCATTCAATTTCGCTTTCATCAGATCAATTTCCGATTGTTGTCCAATCAAGATGGTTCTGCACAACTCTTTTATTTCAGGATGCTTATTGGAGCATGATATTTTTTACAATCACACATTCTTTCAAGGTTATGACGAGATGCAATATTCCGGGTGAGATATTTTTTGGTAACTCTACTTCATGCCTAAAATGAATCGAAGCACTCGTTACTTCATCATTAAAAACATGTCTTCCAAGAGAATCAAAAATTTTCAACTTTACTTTCTGCCCGACTTCTGCGCCGGTGATTTCAATTTGCAATTGTCCGTCTGTTGGATTTGGATATACCCTCGCAGTAATTATGGCCGGTTCAATATCCTTTGTTGCGGTCACTTCAGCCATGCCTTTTTCAATATGAATGATCTGTCCTACTGAAGGAATATCATCGACCATTCCAAATAGCATATACCATCCAGGCATCAAATGCAGGCTGTCGGAAGGGAATGCGGCAGTAACCTGATTCCCTGATTGCGTAAATTCGAGATTCAGAAAGCGGTTATTTCCTGAATTCATGAAATGTGTCAACACAGCTGTTGACATCAAAACAACCTTTGTGAGGGCATTCGTTTTTGAAACATCAAAATGAATATATTCCCCTCTCTTAAATGTGGTAGTATCAAAATTGTGTATTTCAGGTCGAATCCCCCTGAACAAATACGGTGGAGAAAATGCTTCTATGATACTCATGGGTGGTTCATTTCCAGGTTGCCCTTCTCCACCGACTGCTATGATTCTCCCATCCGGAACCAATGCCGTAATTGCATGATACTCTCTTGCCAAATTCATCGGCGACAGTCTTCTCCATGTGTCACTGGCAGGATCGTATTGATCCGTGAGGGCCATGTATCCATAATTATTCACGGGTGAATTGTCATTGGGATCTTCCTTATATCCTCCAATGACCAGTACTTTTTGGTCCGGCAATAAAACTGCTTTCGCTCTGGACCTGGTAGGTGAGAAATTGGACCGAAGCGACCATTGATCAAGATCAGGATCATACATTTCAAGATTCACACCTGGCTGCCCGGGAACAAATGACTTAAAGCCAACGGCTAAAACATGTCCATCAGGCAGATGAACTAATTCATGGTCACTGTGATCACCATTGGCCATCCTGTTGCTTTGCACAAAATCTCCGGCAAGTTCCCATTGCATTGTTTCGGGATCAAACAATTGCGGAGGCCGGTGCGTCATCAGGATCTTGCCGTTCAATAATGGTATGATGGGGGAAACCTCATTGCCGACTTTTAAAGTATCGGCCGGAATTGATATCCCGGTATTTGGATCATAGACTTCCGATGATTTGACACGAATCGGATTGTCCAATCCTCCTCCACCAGCTATTAGATATCGACCATCAAACAGAGGGGTGATCGTAGGATACCATCTGTAGTCCAGGAGATCCGGAAGATATTTCCATTGACTTTTTATCGGATCAAACGTTTTTACCTTCCTTGTTCCCGGTCCATAAATTTCTTTATCCGTACCTCCTGCAAACATAATTTTGCCATCGGTGAGCAATACAGGTCCTACACAACCCTGCACTTTATCATGTCCTTTCACCAGAACAGTGTCATTCAGGGAAGGAACAAAAACAAAAGGATCTTTTGTGCTATGACAATAAAAAATATTCCCATCTGGCAAGAGCACACCAAGGTCCGTACCTCCAAGCGCCTCGGGTGATTGAATAATAATATTCCAATCACCTGGATTGGTTTCCGGAAATAATGTAGCATCCCATCGTATGGTATCAAGAACCCCGGTGGTAACATTTTGGAAATATTCTTTTCCCTTTGCGGCTACACCAAAAAAAAGATAAGGTCCTCCTCCAGGAAGATCAGCTATACTATATCTACCGTTGACGTCAGTTCTCGTTTCACGAAAGAGTGTAGTGTCATTATTGAACAGCGTAATACGTGCATTCACTACCGGGGATCCGAGATCATCCAGAATAGTTCCCTTCAGTACCTGGGCAGATAGTACAATTTGAAAAAACAAGCAGCTTAAAACCGTAAGGATACTTTTGAAAGTCATAGTATGTTTCTTTTTTTTTATTGGAATCAATATAAGAAAAAATAATTAAAAAAGAAAAAAAATTCATTTTTGAGAGTTCGTATTTTAGGCAACAATACGTGTGCATATATATTCTTATGAATTCTAAGGCTAATAATATTTCGTATTATACCGATATACATGCAAAATTCAGAAGCGCAATAATTAAAACCCTCTTCTGCATTTAACTTATATTTGACTTATCTCTGACTATACAGGCAGAAGTTTTTTAAAAATATTATTCATACTAAAATGGCATCAGCGAAATGACATCCAGAAAAGAACACTGGGAAAAAATTTACGCCACTAAACAAACCAACGAATTAAGTTGTACACAAGAGTCGCCAAAAACCTCCCTGGCATTTCTACATAGTTTTAATTTACCCAGGACAGCAAGTATCATTGACATTGGGGGAGGCGATAGCAATTTTGTGGATTTCCTGCTTGACGAAGGCTTCGAAAATGTTTCAGTACTTGACATTTCTGAAAATGCAATTGAAAGAGCAAGACAACGGCTTGGCGAAAAAGCGAAAAAGGTAACCTGGATTGTAAGTGATATAACAGAATTTCATCCGTCAACTATATACGATTGTTGGCACGACAGAGCAACATTTCATTTCCTGACAACTCCGGGTGATATAAATACATATCTCGCAACAGCACGACGAGCTGTAAATAATTTTATAGTGATTGGAATATTTTCAGAAAAGGGGCCCAGGAAATGTAGTTTGATTGGTTCACCGATATACAGAATTAGAACTTCAACAACAATTTTACAACGGGTTTAAAAAATTAAGTGTATAACAGAAGACCACATCACTCCCTTAAACAGGACACAAAATTTTTTGTTTTGTAGTTTCAAGCGAGTAGACTAATTGCAATAAAAAAAGGCCCTCCTTGTTTAAAGAAAGACCTTACAGAACACCAAAATCTTACGCTTTACTTTTCGAATAGACATCGACCTTCGTACGCTTAAACGTATATGGCATCATCGTCAAATTCTGAAAAAATATTTTTGCATTCTTTAATGAGTAAAAAAAAGTGAATAGAAAAAGAAAAAAGGTCTTTCTTATTGAGGGAAAGACCTATTCATCACCAAAAAATTCACTTACTCTTTACGGGCCAGTACTATGACCTTTGTATGTATTTCTGAGGCTGATTTCATTTCCATCAGGTAGCTGCTTTGAGGCAAATTTGAAACATCAAAGTTTTTAGTATTAAATCCCTTATGTACCATGATCTTTTCTTTTAGCACGACTTCCCCAAGCAAATTCATCAGAACGAATTCTATATTCTCCTCCACGGAAGATTCGAAGCTAAGATTGATATTTTCATTTGCAGGATTCGGCCAGAGATTTAGCTGCTGCAAAAGATCACGTGGATTCTCAATAGTGGACGCTATCTTTCTTTCTTCAGGGTTTGTCTCCGGATTCAGGTAGTGCATTCCTGTGCTAAGGTTAGTTATGTTTCCATCAGTACACTCCACCATGATCATGCACATGGATGTACAACCATAAGCATCAGTCACGGTAAGAATAACTTTTACATCTGCCCAACCCACATAAATGGTAATGGCTGGTGTTCCCTGACCTCCCTGTATAAAACATTTTTCACCGCTGATTTCCCAGTTATATGTGTATGTTCCTGCACCTCCTGTGACGTCCGTCGTGATGACTACGCCATGAGAATTACATTCGATCACCGGAGGTAAAATAATTTCGCACGCCAGGTTGGTATTTGGGATCCAATGTATGTTTTGTACCATCGTGGATACATTACCACAAGCATCCGT
>JBDUDG010000278.1:0-4749 GCA_040003045.1 Saprospiraceae bacterium
AGTCACCTTATCACCTTCACTGCTACCGATGATTGCCTTAACCATGCTTCAAATCAGGCCACATTCACTATCCTGGGTTCATCAACAAATTCCGTAAAAGAATTTGCTGATCTCTCCATCAGGATATTCCCAAATCCAGTAAGTAATATTCTCAATATTGTTTCGGATAAGGCTGTAAATGAACCTATTCACTTTTTTCTTTTTGATGCATTTGGAAGACCTGTTTTAGATTCTCAGTTCCAGTCAAACGCGATTCAGTTCCCGGTGAACAACTATGCTGCCGGGATTTATTTCCTGAGAATCGAAACGACCCATTACACATTTTCCAGAAAGATTATTATTAAATAAACGATCCGAAAGAAGTGAGATAATCATTTATTGCTGCACAAGACAAATTCCCAACATAAGGCAAATTGCACCGGGGTTATTCCGTAGTATGATTGCATTACTAAACGAGGCATTCCTGTGGATGTTTACATTCGTCATTTTCAAATTACCCTGATTATTAATTGCTCCAAATGTTAGCGATGAACCTGCAGTAATTGTTAATCCTGTCAAATCCAATGTCGTCCCCGGTACAATATCAAAGACTCCCGTACCAGCAGTTGTAATATTTGTGTTCGAACCTAAAGCTTTTATAAAGAGGTTTTTGTTAATGGCAATGATGGAAGAACCAGTATTGATCGTCTGATTGGCTAAAGAGGCACTGATCTTTATTGTATCCCCCGCGTTCGCACAGTTTATCGCCGCCGGCAAACTTCCTGCAGTAGTACCTGATGCAAGAGTCACAAGCAATGTGCAATTGAAATACACTGAATAATCTTCTGCCTGGCCATATGTACCAACATTACAAGCATCAGCTGGAACATTTCCTAACCTTGAAAGTATTCTTGTCCTTAAAGCCTTGTTAGTGATGACACCAGAGGATGGTGTTGTAAAAGAAATTGTCCTGGTGCCATCCATGTTCGCAGGAAATGAAACAGCACTTTCACCTGATTCGAATATCCCATTATTATTATAATCAATATAATATCGGGCACCTTCATTATTCAGATAGGATGTCTGAACAGTTACATTATAGGTGGTATTCAGATCAAGAGAAGTTGCACCGGTACATACATAATTGTGATATTCCCCATCATCATTTGGAGTAGAATTATCAATAGAGCCTAATGCAAAACGGAAAATCCCTACAGCTCCGGGGTTGCCGGCATTACTATTTGATCCGATAGAACATCCTGTATTTACCGTGGGTTCATTATTTAAAACCACTATAAAATTTTGTTTTGTGACACTGACCGTTCCATTGTTCACGGTTAGCTTTACTGTATAAGCACCGGGAGAGCTGTAAGTATGAGTAGGATTTTGAGTAGTATAATCTGTCGTACCATTATTGTCCACATCCCATGCCCAAGTCCCATTTGGCTTGAGACTGGTATCGTAAAAATGCACCGTCAATGATCCGGAGCAAGTAGCATTAGCATCTGAACTAAAATCTGCCACAGTACTCGCAACGAAAACATCGGTTGTATATAAACCTCTTCCATGTGTGGCGATGACCACCATTTTATCACTCGCGCGATATTTCAGCATATCACAACGGGTATGCGCCAGGCCTGAATTCCCTTCGCCCCAAACCGGCACGCCTACTCCCGTTGGTACAAAATTATCAGTGGTCCACACACCAAGTTCAGTTGCTGCAATGACCTGATTCCTGTTGTTCGGATTGTAGATAGCCCAGTTAATCGGGATATCAGGTAAGTTGCCCTCCTTACTAAACCAATGTGCTCCACCATCCGCCGTCTGCCAAACCGAAGTAATCCCATAATTTGAAAAGGTTATCAGGATGTGACCGTCATCAACACCTACATCAATGCTCGATACAAAACCTGCAGTGTTGATTGGAGTAGCTCCATTATCTATGCGCGTCAGAGACGGTGCTCCGGTGCTGGCACTCGATAATTTATAAATGCGCCCATTTTCAACTCCCAAAAAGACAACATCATTATAAGGGCTTACTTTAAGGGCTGATATTGTTGCAACTCCCAGCGATACACTGATGTCCGTATTTACAGGAGTGCCTGTAATATTTGAAATACGCTTTATAAAATCTGGATCAGCAGAACAATATAGAATTTTCCTGGTATTGTCGTAATCTGTTGGGTTGATAAATAAACCGGTATTCTCTGCAATGAAAGGATCGAATGTATATCCCCCATCTAATGATCTGTATAAATTATTGTAGGTATACGCAGCGAACTGATTGTCTCCATCAAGCTGGTCAATGTGGCAAAAACCACCATCACCTCCTATCGCACTAGATGTATTCTGCAATCCTGGAAGCGTAAATTTTTGAGTTCCGTTATCCTGCGCACCGGCTAAAAAATAATTGCCGTTGTATTCATTCCTCACTGCACAGGAATAAAACTGAGTAACCCTGTATCCAGAATTTTTATCAGCAAAAGCAGGGGTTGCACCTGAATTTCCTGCATTCGTGGAATAAAAAATGCCACCATCATTTCCAAATATGACCTCATTGGAAAATCCCGGTCGGAACTGGATCATATGTTGGTCCGCATGAACATAAGGCTGACTGAATCCTCCATACCAATGAGAGATTGGGGACCAACTGGTTCCACCATTTGTACTTCTGTGCAGATTAATTCCTCCTGCAAGTATAAAATCTGAATTTGTAGGATGTACAGCAAGAATTAAATCATAATATCCCTGTCCATTTGTGAAATGTGTAGTCCCATCATCAGGTAAACGTGGGATAGCAAGACTGGACCAGGTCGTACCGCCATTAATAGTACGCTTAAACCATTCAATATCATTAATTCCGCTTCCACCATAAGCTACTGCATAGATGACACTCGAATTCGATGGTGCGCATGCCAATTCTATGCGTTGAGCATTAGCTACACCAATATTAGTTGATAAATCCGTCCATGTACCTGAAGCACCATTACTGGCATTCAACGATTTAAAAACTTTGCCCGCAGAAGAAATCCCAAAGCTTGCGAAGACATCACCGTTTGCAGCCACTTCAACATCACATGCCCGGTCATATAGGGTTCCCGCTCCGGTATATACAGTAAGTACTTTGGTCCACGTATTCCCATTGTCAATCGATCGCATGATACCACCGGAATTCACGAAGTACCCACGGGTGGCTGCAAAAATATATCCATTGCTTTTGATTGCAATTTTCTGGACGTAATGAAAATCATTTGAACTGTTGTACGCACCTGGTATAGTGGGCCCAAGTACAGCCCATGAAGATCCTCCATTAGAAGATTTCCATATTCCACTTCCTTGCTGAGCATCATAATTAGCCCATCCTTCACCGGTACCTACATAGAATTCTTGTGTGTTATTAGGGTTGTAAGCAATAGTGGTAATTGCAATATTGTCCCAAAGATCATTGACTTTGTTCCAGACCGGAGATGCTAATGTAACGTCACTCGTATACCATAAACCTCCTCCAATACCCCCGGCCCAAACTTTTTTATGTGTGGCATCATTAGGATCAAACATGATAGCGCGCGAACGACCTCCTACATTTGCAGGACCTCTTTCAGTCCAGTTTACTCCGGAAATAGGCGCTCTCTTTTTAAGTTCCCTGTCAATTTCCTGATTAGCACTAAATAATCTCTCATAAGGTACTGCACCCAAAGCAGGGTCCATAGTTTTTAGAAAATCAAGCTCAAATGCAAGGTCAGGTCTGTCTGTAGCAAGCTCCTCTTCTGCTACTTCTTCAGATAGATGTGGTCTGGTCGTAAATGGATGATGTGTGATTAACTCGCCCCAGGCTTGCTTTATATTTTCAATACTATCTATATTATCACAGTAATTACCCCTGAGCTGTGTTGTTTGAGCTATTTTAGAATAATGGAATCGCTGAGACAGGAAAAAAAAAGTAAAAAGTAAAACTGTAAAAAGAACAACTATTCCTTTCGTGGATTTAGGATACTTCACTTTCATAAAGAGGGATTCAATACTTGTATTTGGTGTGATTGCCAGGGCAAGATCGGTATTTCCTTTTATTTTAAAAAAGCTTCAGATCTTCTTTTTATAATTTAACATTCAAATCCGATTTCACCGGATATATCCTGTAGTTGATTATCCGGTCCGGTCGTGAAATACAAGTTTTATCCATATCACCTGCAGTTCCTGAAATGGTGGGTTTGAACATCAGCTCCAAAAATTAAGAACAGAGCGAGAATTTTGGTTTCCTAAATTATTCTACAGACTCATTAATGACGGTTTGATTCCAGGCATGTTTAGTGTTTTGGCAGGGACCTAATTAATACCTGAACAGAAAAGTTAGTCTTGCGGATTTTCTGGTAAAAAACTTACACTTTAGTGGCCATTGATATCACAATAATTAGTTTACCTTTGATTTCACTATTGAGGCTCTTCGTTCAGCGACATGTTTTATGCTTAAGCTTATGACTCTGATTGTCTGTTCGTACTTCATACACGTAAAACAATAACTTTTTTTATAAATGAAACTTTTTGTAGCTAAACTTCCCCAAAACGTCACCTCAGAACGTCTTAAGGCTATGTTTGAAACCTATGGCGGTGTTCTTGATGCCAAGGTTATTACTGATCGGGATACTGGCATGTCAAAATGCTATGGTTTCGTCGAAATGGATTCTGAAGATGGTGCTCGCGCCGCTATTGAAAACCTCAATGGGGTTGAAATGGAAGGCAAAGAAGTGCTTGTCAAAGAATCAGATCCTGCAC
>JBDUDG010000279.1:0-4744 GCA_040003045.1 Saprospiraceae bacterium
TATTTGAAAACCTTTCGGTGAATGGCCTGACATACACATGGCATTTTGGAGATGGATCGACAGTAACAGGTTTTGATGCGCAGCATACATATTCTTCTCCCGGTTATTACAATGTGATCCTCGATGCAGAAAGCATCTGCAATTGCGCAGATACAAAACAAATTGTGATAGAAGTTTTACCCACACCCGCACCGATGCTGGATTGTGTCAACAGTATTTGTCCTGAAACACATCAGCGTTACACCGCAACGACAAATGGCTGCAATCAATACAATTGGTCTATATCTTCAAATGGAACAATCGTCAATGGCGGGCAATCCACAGATGACTTTATTGAAATTATTTGGCATGACGGACCGGAAGGATTAATCAATCTCTCAGTCAGCAATTGTTCTACAACATTTTGTTCTTATACAAATACATTCCATGTTCCAATTCTTACACCTGACGGTCCTATTTCAGGCGATGTCAGTGCTTGTAGCGGCGAAGTTGTGACTTACACTGCACCTTATTTTTCAGGTACTCAATATTACTGGCAGGTTAGTCCTGAAGGTATGATCCTGGGTGGGGGCCGGAGTAATGCAGTGACCATCCGTTGGAACGATGTGAATACGGTCACTTTTGGACAAGTTTCGGTCACTTACAATAATTGTTTTCTTGAATGCTCCGGACAGGATATGCTGGATATCATGATCACACCTGAAATCACACTTAATGGTGACAATCATGTTTGTGAAGGTGCTGATGCAACTATTCATGCACTAGCAGGATTTATTATTCCGGTTCCTGCTGCTGTAAATTGGCATATTGAAAATAAAAATGGTGAAACTGTATCACCGGTTTTTGGACCGGTTTCTTCATTCACCCACACTTTTTCTTATTCGCCAGGAGATTATTATTGGGTTGCCACAAATTCTTCTCCAGCATACTGCACAGAATTAATTCGTCAATTGATCACGGTGACTGGTATACCCGATGCTCCACTAGGTATCGAGGGCGATCTTGAATTTTGTCCCGGGCAACCATTTGGATATACTATTCAAGAAGCGGGTAATTTTGCAACTGTGTGGACCATCACTGATGGAGTTGCCATTACGAGTGATCAGGGTCAGTCCATACAGCATACGTTTGGAAACACGCCCCCTTTTATCATTGAAGCGGCCCATACAGATCTTCAATATCCTGAATGTCTCTCTGGCTCTGTCAGCATTTCATTAACCCCGGCTTCCAATCTCTCTATTTCAGGCACCCGGGATGCTTGTTATAATTCAATCGAATCTTACAGTGTTCCATATATCAATGGATCCGATTATATATGGGAAATCATTCCAACTGGTTTTGGCGAAGTACGAAGAAGCGATCTCAATCATGTGGATATTTTCTGGCCTATGAGTGGTGCCGCTACATTGCGATTGCATACTTGTGGAACGACAGTGGATCAGGCTATTATAGTTCATCCACTTCCAACATTAAATGTGATAGGGCCAATGGCTGCGTGTGCAAATGAAACGGTCTCATTGACTACAGATCAACCTTCTCTGCCTCATGTTTGGAAGGATGACGCCGGATCTGTCGTGAGTACGTTGAATAATGTGCAGCTCTATCCTGGAACATATTCTATAGCGGTAACAGATGCTTTAGGATGTGCTTCCACCAAAACATTTACGATCACATCTTATCCCGTTCCCACTGTTTATGTCACAAGTCCGGGTGATGAATCTTATTGTACAACGGTTCCTGCAGGTGTTGTATTAGTGGCCAATACAGACGGGGACGGATATGTTTTTGAATGGTACAAAGATGATGTCAGTACAGGATCGACAGGTGCTACTTATACTGTTACTCAATTTGGAACCTACTATGTGACTGTTGTCAATCAATACGGATGCACAACAGCATCTCCAAAGATCACCATTTTCGATTGTTGTCCTGTGAGTGCATGTGCAGGTGGAGGTGGTGCAGGCTTGCCAGGTGCAGGATGTACTTATCAATTATATGATTTCCATGTAATGGCCAGCGGTCCGGAATGTCCAATACGACAGTACATGGCGCAAGAACCTAATCTTATTCCGGGACTCACGACTTGGGTCATACGCAGTATCAGTGAAGGAATTATTGGCGTTGAAAATGTAGACGTTCTGAATCATACATATGCTTCACCAGGTTACTATCACCTTACTATTTTGGGTCATCTGGTGGGTTACCCTTACAATTTGACAGACTGTGGACACATACAGCCTTTCACAGATACTATTCGTGCAGTTGCTGATTTTAAACATACCGGTACATGCGCTGGAGTTCAGATTGACTTTGAAGACCTCACTACATTTCTACCTGACGAAACCATTGCATCATGGGTTTGGAGTTTTGATGATCCTGCAAGTGGGGCAATGAACATTTCAACCGATGAGGATCCGATGCACGTATTTACGGCTGATGGAGATTATAATATCAAGCTTACTGTTTCGATGGTGAGTGGTTGTTCAACTTCTAAATCATCCGTTATTCATATTTCTGCCGGTCCTGTTTTATCGCCGGTGTACGATCCCATTTACTGCGAAAATGAGGCCTACATGCTAATTCTGCCCGGCGAAGTATTTGATGTACAATGGGATTTTGGTGATCCATCGAGCAGCACTTTGAATCAGGCTGCTACAGATATTGTTTTACACACTTATGCCCTTCCGGGAAATTACACAGCTACGGTTTCAGCGAATGACATTTATGGATGTCCTGCACAAACCACGATTCCGATCGATATCCGTGCCAATGCATTGAATGGAATTATCGCCGTCATTCCTTCTACTGCGATTTGTTTTGGTGATACGGCAACATTAATTGCTCCGGGTGGAGGCGTGAACTACAATTGGAACACTGGGGAGACTTCAACGCAAATAGAAGTATCAGTTACAGACAATTATTCTCTGTTGATGGAGGATGCGTTTCATTGTACATATTCTCCACCGCCACAATTCATTACAGTTTTACCTAAACCAAATATTTTCATCAGCGGACATGAAATCATCAGTGCCGGACAATACGGATCATGGAAAGATACCCTGCACATTTGTGATGGTACCGAATTCCAACTCCACGCATTTTTCGAAGGTAGTATTTCAGTTTCATGGAATACGGGGGCAACCGGTCCTGTTATAGAATTCACAAATGAAGCAGGCACAGTTCCAGGTCCGGGTTTATATGAGTATTCAGTTGTGGGCATCAATGGCTCGACGGGATGTACATCGGACACGGCATTCTATATTGTAGAAATTTATTCGCTTCCGAATTTTCCGATCATTTCTTTAGTCAGTGGAAGTGGTTGTGGCTTTGATCAAAATGTATTGCAGGTCACAAATCCACAGGCTGGTATTCAATACTTCTGGAGCGATGGTCAGACAGGTCCTTCGATCACTGTTTCTTATAGCGGAATTTATAATGTGACCGCGTCAAACTCTAACGGTTGTTCTGTTGAGAGCGGCAACATCACTATACAACCCTCAGCACCTGTCGATCAGATTTCCGGTGGATGTCATGTAGCATGTGATCCTCTTTCTGTTTGTCTCCCATTCATAAATAACGTGGCATCATGGACAATTTTCAAAGATGGCACGGTCTATCAAACGGGTACTTTCTGGCCATCCAATTATATGATTACTTCTGATGGAAGCTACACCATTGAAATCACTACAATCAATGGCTGCACGGCAACTTCTGATCCTTTGGACATTTCATTATATCCTGCAATTGGTAGCATCACTGTTCTCACTTATTTTGATACAGATGGTGATGGCATGATTACAGCAGCTGATATGTTGCTTTCGGGCATTCCTGTTGAAATCAATTCTTCGAATGGCCTGCAACATGGGGAAACTTTTACTGAATTGAATGGCGGTTTTGTTTTTGAAGATTATCCTTCTTCCTTTTATATTGCATCTTTCAATCAGACTCTGCTTTCATCTCAATATGTCATTGTCATCGATAGTGTGCATGCCGATATTGCCAATTGCAATGATTCTATTATTGTTTCACTGTTGTTGAAAGATAATTGCACGGTCACTGGCCAAAATCTTACGATCGAAAGTTGTCCCGGGGATGATGTAACTGTTGGAGACAGTACATGGAGTCAACCTGGCATTTATACGATGCATTTATTGAGTGCATCTGGTTGTGACTCCACTTTCCAGGTCAGCATCGTTGTACCGGATACCTTTGAAATTAATGCAACTGTTTGGGTAGATGTAGATCAGAACGGCGTATTATCACCTGCCGACACGACGATTCAGGGAGTTACTATTGTTGTAGACGAGGAAATCAATCATACCCTTGATATTCTGATGACGGATAGTAATGGAAATGTTCAGGGCGAATATCCAACATCCAATTACCAGGTATCTATTGATAGCACACTTCTTCCACCAGGTTTCGTTTTATTGTACGGGTTGGATTTTGTGTCAGATACAATATGTGGTGCAATACATTTTAATTTTTTATTGACCAAGTCCTGTTCTGACCTGTTGATTATTCAGCAGGAAGAAGTATGTTCCGGGGATTCGATATTTATTCAGGGCCAGTGGATCTATACTGCAGGCATATATTCATTCATGCTGAGTCAACCAGGTTCAGGATGTGACACAACGTTGGATGTGCATGTTACTTTGCTTCCTGTTCCGGCAATATCAGGTACCACCGATTGGAATTGCATTACACTTGGTTCGATAGTATTGACACCGCAAGGCAATCCGCC
>JBDUDG010000280.1:0-4732 GCA_040003045.1 Saprospiraceae bacterium
TATAAACTATCCTATGACCTATACCTTCCCCAAATCAGTCATCAGGCTTACCATCCTTTATTCTGTACTACCCTTCTTGTTTTTATTCTGTCAAAAAAAGCCGACAGAAATCGAACTTCAGCTAGCCGCCACCCCGAAGACAGCCGCTCGTTTTACCTACATGCCCTCCGAAGAAACGGGTGTCAATTTTTCAAACATTCTCAAGGAAGACTTCGACTACAATATTTATACATATGAATATATGTACAATGGGTGCGGTGTAGCAGCAGGCGATGTCAATGGAGATCATCTTCCAGATCTGTATTTTGCATCAGGCTTTGGGCCAAATGCCCTTTATCTGAACCTGGGAAATTTCAAATTCCTAGATGTTACCAAAGAATCAGGTGTGGAGGCTATCGAAGGATTTAAAACCGGCGTGACCATGGCCGATGTAAACGGAGATGGAAAGCTTGATATTTATTCCTGCAGAACTAGCAAGGATAATGATGGCAAGAAAACTAATTTTTTATTTATCAATAAAGGGAACAAGGAGATCAATGGAGTTCAGGTGCCCATATTCGAGGAAGAAGCAAAGCAATTGGGCCTGGATGATATTAGCAATACAAACCATGCCTGTTTTTTTGATTACGACAGGGATGGAGATCTTGATCTTTTTCTTTTGAATCACCGAATTGGATTCACCCTGGCTACGCAAATGAGATTGCAACAGGGAAATGATGGAAATATCATCCGGATTACGAAACCCGAAACCCCATTTGAATCCAATAAGTTTTACAAAAATGATCATGGACATTTTACAGAAGTAACTGCTGCTGCAGGAGTGACAAGTTCTGCATTTGGATTGAGTGCTACAGTTGCGGATATTAATCAGGATGGCTGGCCCGATCTGTATGTAGCAAATGATTACATCGAACCAGATTTTATATTGATAAATAATAAAAATGGAACATTCACTGATCATTATAAGGATTATCTAAAACATTCCAGTCAGAACAGCATGGGATCTGATGTTGCAGATTTCAATAATGATGGTTTGATGGATATCATGGTTCTGGATATGAAACCTGAAGATCCAATACGATATAAAGAGCTGTTGAACATCATGCAGTATGACCGATATAATTTGTTGGTTCAATATGGATATGGACGACAGGTCGGCAGAAATGTTCTGCAGTTGAATAATGGGAACAATACATTTAGTGAGATAGGCCAATACTCTGGTGTGGCAGCGACAGATTGGAGCTGGTCACCGCTTTTTGCGGATTTTGATAACGATGGATGGAAGGATATATACATTACCAATGGTTACAGGAAAGATGTATCCAATTCCGATTACATGAATTTCTTCAGGGACTCTATGCAGAAGGCAGGAGGACTTACGCCTGATCGTTTTCCAAAAATCCAGGATTTTTTAAAGTATTTACCTGAGCAAAAAATCAGTAATTATCTTTATATCAATTCCGGAAAACTTTCTTTCATTGATGCGAGTAAAGAGTCAGGTATTGAGAAACCTTCTTTTTCAAACGGAGCAGCTTATGCTGATCTTGATATGGATGGAGATCTGGATATTATAGTAAATAATATTGATGAAAAGGCTTTTGTCATCAGAAATGATATAACGGGTCGTCATTGGTTGGAAATAGATGTTGAGCAGAGTAATGGCAACAAAGATGGGATAGGAACAACTGCCTATTTACATAACGGAGATTCTATCCAGGTTGAAATGTTGAGTACCAATAAAGGCTTTTTATCCTCTTCAGAACCGATAATACATTTTGGACTTGGCGCTTCGACAACAATTGATTCGATCATTCTTCAATGGCCGGAAGGAGATAAAGAAATCATGCGTACTGTCAAAGCTGATCAGCGCATCATCTGGAAAAAGGGAAGTGGAACAATATATCGTGATCGTGCAATGCCTGCAGCTCACACTTTATTTTCTGCAGATCCGGGAGCAATCACCTGGCAGCACAAGGAAAATGAATTCGTGGATTTTAAAAGAGAGAAACTATTGCCTTATATGCTCTCGCGTGAAGGGCCATGTATGTCAACAGGAGATGTGAACGGTGATAAGTTGATTGATATTTATGCAGGCAATGGCGCGGGATATTCTTCTGATATTCTTTTACAAAATGAAAACGGCACATTTACTCCTTCAAGAAGTTCTGCTTTGGAGCGAGATTCTGCATTTGAAGATTGTGGGTCTATACTGGAAGATCTGGATGGTGATGGCGATCTTGATTTGGTGGTTATCTCAGGCGGTAATGCCGCACAGATGAATGATCCGTTGTATATGACTAGGTATTACACGAATGATGGTAAAGGAATATTTACACGTTCAGCAGATTTTCCGATTATTAGAACAAATGCAGGTGCTATTCTTGCTTTGGACTATGATGGAGATAAAGACCTGGATATTTTCATTGGAGGCAAATGCTCTCCAGGTTCTTTTCCCACCGCTGCGAAAAGTTATGTTTTGCGAAATGATCACGGGCATTTCACTGATGTCACCAAAGATGTGTTTCCTCTTTTGGATGGCATAGGTATGATCTCAGATATCAAAGCCGGTGACCTGGATAGAGATGGGAAACCTGAAATCGTTGTAGCAGGCGAATGGTTCCCAATTAGTATTTTCTCCTTCGAAGGCGGTAAGTATGTTGACAAAACGGCTGTCTATGGCCTGGAAAAGACATCAGGTTGGTGGAAATGCTTGTCTCTGGCAGACATTGATGGCGATGGTGATCTGGACATATTTGCCGGAAATATTGGTCTTAACAATCGCCTAAGAACATCTGTAGATCAACCGGTGACATTAGTTACGAATGATTTTGATAAAAATGGCTCGTTGGATCCTATAATGTGTTTTTATTACAATGGGAAAGAGTATCCTTACGCAGGCAGGGATTTAATAATCGCGCAGATACCAAGGCTAAAAAAGAAATTCCTCCGATATACTCCTTATGCATCTGCAACGCTTGAAGATATTTTTACAAAAGAAGAACTGGAAGGCAGTAAATATCTCACAGCGAACACATTTATGAACACATTATTCATAAATGAAAATAAAAAATTCAAATCTGTGAATATTCCCTACCAGGCACAGTTAAGCCCTGTATTTGATATCATCATAAATGATTTTAATGAGGATGGAAAATCAGATATATTGCTGGCAGGTAATTTTCTATATTCTGAAACGGAGACCGGGGAAATGGATGCAGGCAATGGAACTTTACTCCTGCAAAATGGAGATGGGACATTCCGGTATGTTCCGAACAGGGAACATGGTTTCTGGGCTCAGAATGAAGCCAGAGAATTAAAAATGATCAATCTCGCCAATGGTATGCGTGCTATCGTGACCGGTAATAATAATGGGCCAATTGAGGTACAAACGCTTAAAGTAGAAAAAAAATATGAACAATAAAGATCGGGTGAAGAGTATAGACTTCATAGTGACTGAAATTAAGGTTGTGCGAACTTGGGCATGGGTTATCCTATTTGCAGCATTTTGCACCGGATGTCAGAAGAAAACAGAAGCACCCCCAGAAAAAGGATCTGCGTCGATAAATAAAAATCAATTTACACTTTTGACTCCTCAGCAAACAGGGGTCAATTTCACAAATGCGTTTAAAGAAGATTACACATATAATTTTTATAACTATCCATACATATACAATGGCGCAGGCGTTGCCGTAGGAGATGTCAATGGCGACAGTCTTCCCGATATATATTTTACAGCTATACTATCACCGGACAAATTATATCTGAACCTTGGTCATTTTAAATTTCTTGATGTTACTGACCTATCAGGTGTTGCTGCAAATGCCGGATATAAAACAGGGACCATCATGGCGGATATCAATGGTGATGGAAAACTGGACATATATGTTTGTCGGACAAGTTTAGCTGATGATGGAATGAAAACGAATTTTGCCTTCATCAATATGGGTAACAAAATGGTGAATGGCGTTGCAGTTCCCATTTTTGAAGATCAGAGCAAGAAACTTGGACTGGATGATAACAGTAATACTGATCATGCCTGCTTTTTTGACTACGATCGAGATGGTGATCTTGACTTATTCCTGTTAAGCCAAAAAATTGATTTTTCAAAGACCGCAAAAATAAGTGTGCAACAGGCTTCCGACAGTTCAATCAGCAGAGTTATAGCAAAACCTTCTCCTCTTGAATCCAATAAGCTATATCGAAACGTAAATGGACATTTTACTGAGGTCACACGCGAGGCTGGCCTTGAGTCAACAGCCTTTGGTCTCAGTGTCACTATGGCTGATCTAAATCAGGATGGATGGCCCGACCTCTATGTCGCAAATGATTACGTCGAACCTGATCGAGTATATATAAATAATAAAGACGGAACATTTACGGATCGGTATTTTGAATATTTAAAACATTCCAGTCAGAATTCAATGGGTTCTGATATAGCAGACATCAACAATGATGGATTTGATGACATCATTGTACTTGATATGAAACCGGAAGATCCGATACGCTACAAAACATTATTGAACGTCATGTCTTACGACAGGTACAACCTTATCCAGCAATATGGATTTGGAAGACAGGTTGGCAGAAATGTATTGCAGTTGAATAATGGAAATAATACATTTAGTGAGATTGGACAATTTGCCGGAATTGCTGCCACAGATTGGAGTTGGGGTGCATTAATTGCGGATGTGGATAATGATGGATGGAAAGATGTATTTATAGCAAATGGCTA
>JBDUDG010000281.1:0-4728 GCA_040003045.1 Saprospiraceae bacterium
GAACACCTAAACGAGAGAAACTCGAAGCAGGATACGAAACCTTTAAGCTTGGTGCAATGATACAGGAAGCCAGGCATGAAAAAGGTATGACGCAGGAAGAGCTTGCAGAAAAATGCGGTACGACAAAATCTTATATTTCCAAACTCGAAAACGATGTTAAGGAGGTTAGAATTTCAACGCTTCAGAAAATAGTTCATGACGGACTTGATGGCGAACTTCAACTCAATATCAAGTTGAGACAGAGATCGAAGTAGAAAACACGCATATAATATCGGCTTGACACCATGGCGGATATTCTTGAATCGAATGTTTTATTCCTTAAGTCAGATTCCTCTTTCTTGAAGTTGCAAAACCTGGAGCGCCACGTCGTGAAGTCTCGAACGTTATCTGATATTCAATATTATTCAAATGAGAAAAAGATACAAACTTCAATTCTTCATCTCATTAATTTTCATTTTACCAATGTATAGTCAAGTTAACTATGCAGTATCTTATTATCCAACTATTTACAAGGCTGAAAATTCGATTGCCGACGACAAGCTTACTGAAGCATTAAATTTTTATCAGTCAGCATTCCAGGTTGTAAATAATGCATTCTTAATTGATTTGGTTAATGCGGCTCTTTGTGCCATTAAAACAAATTCTACCCCAATAGCCTACGATCTCTTGAATAAAATGGTCAAAAAGGGAATATCCAGAAGTTACCTAAATGATTTCAGAGGGTTTGAGGAATTGCGAATTGACAATAACTGGATCGCATTCATTTCTAAGTATGATTCATTAAGTCTCCTCTTCCACGGAAACGCTCAACTGAGAAGAACACTAGATTCTTTAACAGAAAAAGATCAAGAGTTTCGAGAGGCTCCACTTTGAAGATAGGCACCAAGAGGATAAAAGGTAAAAGTAGTCAACCCGCCTTCGATCATGTGATGCTCTTCAAAGCACTTGTTCTACAGAAATTATATGGGTTAAGTGACGAACGAATTACATTTCTTACCTCCTTTTTTCACAGACCGACCACTATTGATGCTTCTGTGATACTTCCAGTTGAATAGTATAGCCAACTCACTCGCTGGTTTCCTGTGCTGTACAGAATTTCAGGCTATGGATTAGATTATCACCACTATGTAGAAATAGGTATGAAGAATGGAATTATACCTTAAGCTAAACACGCCCATGAGGAAGAATTAGCAATACATATAAAAAGGATATAGCCAACCGTTTTACCCTGATATTTGCATTGCTTACTTCGTCTCCATTCGGTACGAGTCGCCGAAATGACTTCCCCTGCGTTGTCCTATCGCTATCGCTTCGATCTTTTGCGCCATTCCTATAACTATCTGGATCAGCCACAAAGAACGACCAATGGAAATCCCTAACTTTGAAAACCAATTTGCAGGAACACTCACCTTCGCTATAGCTACGGTATGTAAAACACTCCTTCGCTATAGCTACGGCGTGTGAAATAGACAGGAAACCTTGGACGTTATGATTCATGCTATGCGGACAATGCTAACCTGGATCTTTTACAGGAAAACTAAAAAGCATGAGTTTAACCACTAAAATATTCGGACTGCTGATTATTTGCGCAACCACCCAAACGGTTGTAGGACAAGAGTCCATTCAATTTATCAATGGAGGATTGACTGATGCCCTTGAAAAATCTAAAACAGAAAATAAACACCAAAGCAAGCAAAAGAGTCAATTCTCATTCGCCCGACATAAATTAAAATTAATGGAAGAAATTAAAAAATATAAATTCAAACAAAACGCAAGACTAAAAGTAGAAGTTGTTCCTCTAAAGACACTCACTACAGTTAATCGCACGCATTTGGTTACTCCGCACCGAACAGATTTCTATCATGTATTCATGTTTGAAGATTGCATGCCAACTCACCTTGTAGATTTCAATCCGATTAAGATTAAACCCTACACCCTTTTATTTATTGACAAAGACCGCGTACATCAATTCGATCAATTGCTTAATTATGAAGGACGAGTATTAATCTTCACAGAGGACTTTTTCATCGCTAATCATAGTGATACAACTTTTTTAAGAAGTTCTATTCTCTTCAATGACCTGACGGATAAACCTAACTTTCAAATAGCAAAGGAAGACTTTGCCCGATTCATTTCTATCAGTAATTCCATAGATGAAGAACTAAAAATGCCTGAATCAGAATATGACATATTAAAAAACCACCTTCATAATTTCTTATTGTTGGCCGAGCGCGAAAAGCGAAAGCAAGGCTATTCTGAAATCAAGAAAGGCCCGGATCTGGACTATACTTTACTATTTCGAGACCAACTTGAACAGCAATTCAAATACATCAAAAATGTATCTGTCTATGCTGCCTCAATGAATGTATCAGAAAGGCGTTTGGCCAATGCAACTTCTAAGGTCCTGGACAAAACACCTAAAGAAATGATTAATGAACGTGTGCTCCTGGAGGCCAAAAGATTATTAGTTCATGGAAATCAATCCATCAAAGAAATTGGGTTTCAATTAGGTTTCGATGAGCCGACCAACTTCATCAAATATTTTCGTAAGCATACCCAAAAAACGCCTGTTGAGTTTAGGGAATCTTTTCTTTCCTAAAGGCTAACACCACAACCTAGACGGAAAAGTATCATTCTTATTCCGAAAATTACCTTTCTACCCGGGTTGATCTAGTCCATCTTTGTTCAACAAATAAACAACAAAGAACAATGGACAACAAAGCAGCCTTAACAGCCTTTTACAGAAAGGCGTTGACCGTAAATGGGGAGACTACACCTACTGCGGTTTTAACCGAAATTTTATCCGAGAACTTTCTTTCAAGCGGGTCTACAGAAAGCAAGGGAAAGTCTGCCCTTATCGGGCAGGTGGAGTTTTTTTGGAAACTAATTCCCGACCTAAAATGGGAGCCACAAGAGATGATCAACGAAGGAAACAAGTATGTGGTGCGGAGTATAGCAAGCGGAACGCCTAATGGGGATTTTATGGGCTTGCCAACTGACGGAACAAGATCCTTTAAGATCATGACTATTGATGTTCACACCATTGAAAACGGACAGCTTCAAACCGTTCACCATTTAGAAGATTGGGGAACAGCTATGAAACAATTAAAAACTTAAAACTATGGCAACTCATATAGATATTGTACCAAAATGGGTACGCATTTTAGTAGGAATCTTAGCCTTATTAAATATCCTTTTTGGCATAATGGGTTATTTTGATATGTCCGTTTTATTTCACGATGGAGCCGGATTAGATATGACCAACGGAATTTTAAAACATGCCAGTAACGAATTTGCGGCAAGAAATTTAGCCATTGGTTTAGGATTGCTTATTGTAGCACTTAAAGGAGTTCCTGAAAGCATGGCGATTGTAATTATAATCCGAGCACTAATCGAAATTCAAACCATTATAATGACTTTGGTTTCGGGCAAAATAGATGCGATGATTGCTATGCCTTTGGTATTTTTAGTTGCAGAAATATTGTTGATTATAAAGCTAATCGCAATTATCCAAAAACGAGATGCCCAAATAAATAATTAGGACAAATACTTGAAAACAATGAATGGGTGATTATTCTTCGTTCTGACACAAAGGAAAATTTAGATGCACTTTTGTCTTCCTTAAAAAAAGAATTGCATTCCAGTTTTAAAAGCTACGCATCAATGATCGATTTCGATACTATAAGAATGGAATTTTATAACAAACAAATTTAAAATCAATCCAAAATGAAAAACATCAAATTAATAACAGCTGTAGTATTCGCAATATTTGCAATCACAAGTATTGCATCAGCACAAACTAATCAACAATCAAATAATTCAAAGAAAATGGAAGTAAAATCAATGTACGTTGAAACCGGAAAAATGAGACTCAAAGAAGGTGTAACTGACGAGCAATTCATAGAAATTGAACGGAACATTCGGAAAGGCATCATTAATCAACAAGCCGGTTTCATAAGCCGCGAGTTTGGAAAAGATACAGATGGCTTTTGGCATTTCAGAATATGCTGGACAAGTAAAGAAGCAGGAGATGCCTGGACACCTGTTTTTCAAAAAGACCCAAATGGACAAGCGATGATGAATGCTTTAGATTTTAGTAGTGTTCGACAAGAACATTACACAGTTGTAAATCCTTAAGACAAATTGTAAATAATTTCAAAAGTTTCTCGTTTACGGACAAGAAACTTTTTTGTATTTTAGTAAAACGTAACGACAGAAGAAAAAGCACATACGTCTAACAGCACTTGCAAGAAATTGGCGGTTGAGTGCTTCGTATGAGGGTTTTCGTAAATTTGACCATATATAAATGAACAATTTGGACGTAAAGCATGAGCACCATGCAAGCTGAAAGCTCAGTTCTCCGAATAAAGTTTACCTCTAAAAATCCTGCCCTACTTGTAGCTGCAAAACAATATGCCTCATCCCCGCTGCCATGTCATATGAGTTCGAGGAATATCTGTGTTTATCGCTTACTTGTTCCTATTTTTATGATTAGGTATTCATTTAATCTATAAAATCACATGCCTGTAAACTATCAATTTGATAAGAAGCGATTCGAAGCTTTTATTGATGCCATCATTGCTATACTCCTTACCATTCTGGTGCTTGAAATAAAAATACCAGAAGATAGAATTGAAAACGCTTCTACCTGCGAACAGGTAATGTCTCTTGCTCCATACATCATTTCTTACTTAGCTTCCTTTATGCTCATTGTAGGATTCTGGATAG
>JBDUDG010000282.1:0-4724 GCA_040003045.1 Saprospiraceae bacterium
GCTCATTGCGCAATGCCTTAAGAGATCCTATGCCACGCGATGAAAAATGGTTTGTATCACATGGTGAGCTCACCTCCACGGCACTATTTACAGTCCTTATGATGGAGCGTGGTGTAGATGCAATCCTTCTTCCTGCATTGGATTTTATGCGAATTCAGGATGGCGAACCTGATATGGCCTCGATTAAAAAACTTTTACATCAATCCCTTGAAAAAGTAGGTCCAAAAAATATCTACATCACGCAGGGATATATCTGCCGGAATGAAAACAATGAAATCGATAATCTTCGACGTGGAGGAAGCGATTATTCGGCGACGATCATCGGCGCAGCTATGAATGCTGAAGAAATCCAGATCTGGACCGATATAGATGGTGTGCATAACAATGATCCGCGCATAGTTAAAAAAACAAGTCGCATTGATGAACTGAGCTATGCAGAAGCAGCAGAATTGGCTTATTTCGGAGCAAAGATCTTGCATCCGCTTTGTGTACGGCCGGCTCGTGAAGCAGGAGTGCCCATCAGATTGCTCAACACATTGAATCCATCAGCTGAAGGAACGATCATACAAAGCGAACATCAGAAAGAAGCCGCAGGTGTAAAAGCTGTTGCAGCAAAAGATGGTATTACCGCCATAAATATCCGTTCATCATATATGTTGATGGCCTATGGTTTTCTCAAAAAAGTATTCGAAGTCTTTGAACATCACAAGACATCTGTGGACATGATCACAACAGCAGAAGTTGCTGTTTCACTGACGATTGATGATGACCGCAATCTCGATCAGATCGTTGCAGATCTTGAATCTTATTGCACGATCACCATTGATAAAGATCAAACGATTATCTGTGTTGTTGGCGCATTCCGGAAAGATGATGCGGGCATAGCAGTTCAGGTGCTCGAACCTCTTAAAGACATTCCAATCCGTATGATCTCTTCAGGAGGAAGCGAAAGCAATATTTCAGTTTTGATTGATTCGAAATACAAGAAACAGGCATTGGAGGCGTTGAACAGGGGCCTATTTGGATATATGTAAGTGAATATCGAATGCAGCGAAGATGCCATCGTACGTAATAAACGATGCGGGAGTGAAATTCGTGAGACTTGAGGAATGAGGAAAAACGTCAATCGTGAATTGTGATTCATGAATCATGAATAAATGCTAGCAATATCTCTTAACCTCATGATTTGAGGATCAAAAATAATTAGCGTTAATTCGCGCAATTAGTGGCAAAAAGCAAGACATAATTCGAGTTAATTCGTGCAATTCGTGGCCAATGTGAAAATCATCAGTGCAAAATCACAAGTTTTTGCTGATTCCGTTTCCCTCCATCCATCTGAACAAATACAACGTAGCTTCCCGATGGCAAGGACGAAACATCCATTTCACCAGAACCGCTAATTAGTTTATTTGAAATAAATGGTTTTCCTGTAATGTCAGTTATAGTAATCGTTCCTGTACTTAATCCATCGTGCAACCGAATTTGAATGGTATGATTCGCAGGATTTGGAGTAACAGAAAAACTACTTGCAACAGATTCTTCTATACCGGTCGTCGTACAATTTCCTGGCAGGTTTTCATCCATCCAGGCAAGACGGCCGGTGATCCAGTTTTTCATATAATCAACTTCTTCTTGGAAAGTTTGTCCAATAAAATTATTTGGCCAAACATAAATACCAAGGACAGGCCATCTGTCATAATTCCTTCCTTCAACAGGAGCAAATGCGAAAGACAAACTATCGATGTAATGATTAATGGCTGATGTACTCAATACATTTTCCCTCAAATCATTATACCTGCACCTAAGCTCGTTCTGAAAGAAAGTATCCTGTAACAACCGGGGCCACCATGTCGGCGTATTTCCGCAACCACCGCTGTCATTGTAAGCCCAACCTTCCAGACTTTCCGAATTACAATAGTTCACATTGCCATAAGCAAGGTTAAAATCCCACAGTGGGCCCAAATGCAATAATGAATCTTTTGAATCACGATCTTTGTACATGTAGGTGCTCAATCGGTAAGCATCAACATTATGTCCCAATTCAGAAACAAGAAAATTGTCAATGAAAGAAGGTACATCGATATAATGCCTGTATCCAATCTGCGGATCAGTAAAATTATCTCCATACAAGGCCGCTTCAAAAGCATGATAAAATCCCTGGATGTAAGCCTGTTGTTCAGGCTGGAGATCGGGTCCTTTCGGATCTTCATATACAATCCGGATTTGACCGGCAGTGTCTGTTCCATCATAATCAGCAAGAAAATAAGAACCATCACCATCATCTCTGTCTACTTTCAGAATGTATCCACCTGTCAACTGATCACCATTCGTATCGGTAGAGGTCAGCTTGCTAATGTTGACCCGGTTTTTGTCACGTTTGATTTTTTCTTCAAGACAATAAACGCCCTGGTAGTCCCCATTCAAAAATAATTCGCAGAATTTAGTGCGTGGCGCATAGCGCCCTTCATCTCTACCCAATTTATAGGTTAAAGCGTCACGCATAAAACTCTTATCCGTGTAAGGTGCATATAGAATCCAGTCTTCTTCTTTTGGAAGCCCAATTAAGGGTGTTTCAAATTTATTTCCCAATGAGTCCTGAATTTCCATTCCATAATTCTTCTTGGGAAATCCCTGTGATGATGCGCCGCGTACTTCTATTCCCATGAATCCGATAAAAGCTGGAGCATCCGTCACATGATTGTTTGCTCCACCAGGATTGTCGATCACAGATATTTTACCGGGAACTTTTGGTTCGTTTGGTATAGTAATATTATATGTGTTCAATAAAATAATTGGAAAGGAAGAAGATTCGATCTTGACAGGAATGGCGGCGCTATCTCCAAATGTAATGCTCCATCCAAGCAGATCACCGCTGTCTGCATAAGGAAATGCATCTAAAATTCGAAGTGTCCAGTGACCGTTTCCTGAATGGCCATTATTTGCATTGCCCAGAGAACTAAACGGTCTGAACAATCCGGTGAATGGGGCTGAGGCACTAATGATGTGATCCGAGGCACGCATATCAAAACAGGTATTTTCATAATTATCCCCATCATCTCCTTTCGATGCAGATAACATCATATTCGTACCATCCGGAGAGATGAGTCGTATGTCAAGATCTGCATCCCATGTATGTACGAGATTGATGCACACCTCTACTAATCCATTGTCCTGTGTCAAATATTCCGGAACAAGTCCCTGAACATCTATACTATAATCACTAAGCCTGCCATCATCAAAAATAGGACCACCGGGACCTGAAAACGTCTGGGCCAAACCAATAGAAGATACACTCAGAAGAGCGGAAAAAAGAAAAACATTTTTTGTCATAAAGAGGGATTGTAAGCCTAAATGTAGCAAGATATAGACAGGATACAAGTATATCTTTCACATGCTGAAATCTACAAATAAAGAGATACTACAGGCGAACTGGTCGTAGCATTTCGGTAAATGCTAGGTGAAGCATTTCGCCTAAATGGTAAGTGAAGCATTTAGGGTAAAAGCTATGAATAGCCTTTTGTTTAAAACCAGTCGTTGCATTTCGTTTAAAAGCTACGTGAAGCATTTCGGTTAAAAGCTACGCAAAGCATTTTGTTTAAAACCAGGTGTAGCATTTAGGCTAAAAGCTACGTGAAGCATTTAGGCTAAATGGTACGCAAAGCATTTTGTTTAAAACCAGGTGTAGCATTTCGGTTAAAAGCTACGCAAAGCCTTTTGTTTAAAACCAGGTATAGCATTTAGGCTAAAAGCTACGTGAAGCATTTAGGCTAAATGGTACGCAAAGCATTTCGCCTAAATGCTTCTTTTTGCATTCACCTAAACCGAAACCGCTCCATTAAACCCAATTGACACCTGAACCTTTCGACTAAATAGTACACAAACCCTTTCGGCTAAATGGTACCTGCTAATTTGAGGTTGAATTAGTATCAATGCATTATTATCTTTAAACCTTCAATGACCATAGTTTGACACATATGTCTTCTGAGAAACAAACCCTTCTGGATCAACAGATTATCCAGGAAAGCGCACGTCAATTTGCACAGACTCATATCCTACCTCACGTAATGGAATGGGATGAAGTGCAACATTTCCCAATGGATCTGATGCATCAGTTGGGTGATCATGGATTTTTAGGTGTGCTCATTCCGGAAGAATATGGCGGTGCCGGTCTCGGCTACCAGGAGTATATCACGATCATAACTGAGATCTCAAAAGTTTGTGGTTCGATCGGTCTTTCCCTTGCTGCGCACAATTCTCTTTGCACAAATCATATTTATTCTTTTGGTGATGAGGAACAAAAGCAAAAGTGGGTAACTAAACTTGCAACGGGCGAATGGATCGGTGCATGGGGATTGACGGAGCCGAATACAGGTAGTGATGCTATGCGTATGCAATGTGTAGCCGAAAAAGATGGCGATGACTATATATTGAATGGAACTAAATGCTGGATTACTCATGGCAAGTCAAGTCACATTGCGGTAGTGATAGCTCGTACCGGTGAATTATTGGATAGCCACGGGATGACTGCGTTTGTTGTTGAGCGCGGAACTTCAGGATTTAAGGCAGGAAAAAAAGAGAATAAATTAGGTATGCGAGCCTCTGAAACTGCAGAAATGATCTTCCAGGATTGTCGTATACCTGCAGCGAATATTCTTGGCAATGTGGGAGATGGTTTTATTCAATCAATGAAGATCCTTGATGGTGGACGCATCTCCATCGGCGCG
>JBDUDG010000283.1:0-4699 GCA_040003045.1 Saprospiraceae bacterium
CTGCCAGCGTATGTAATGCAGAAATTAATCGATCTAAGTCTGATTTTACAATATAAACATGCGGAGTCACCCGAACGCCTTTTACATTATAATAATCAATTGATGTCGTATGGATTTTATATTTATCCTGCAATGCCGTGCCGAGCTCACCCACGGTCTTTCCCTCTATTTCCACGATGCAAAGAGCGCAACTTTTGTCCGGATGTGTATCCGTTTTAACCCTGATTTTTGGATGATCTTTCACCGCATCGGTCCAGTATTTTTTTAAATATTGCAACCTTTCTTGTTTTAATTGACTCCCTATGGAAAGATGAAAATCAATGGCCTGCCCTATCGATTGCTCTATGGGAAAAGAACGTGTGCCCAGTGATTCAAATTTCCTGATATCAGCACTTTCAGGTTCGGGTGCGGCAAGCAACGGATATAGTGTGCTGATATTTTCTTTTTTAACATACAACATACCGGATCCAAACGGGGCACATAACCATTTGTGCAGGCTTGTTCCAAAATAATCAGCGCCTAAATCAGGTATGGCAAATTGAAGATGTGCAAAAGTATGAGCACCATCCACGAGTACTTTTGCAGAATGTGCATGAGCTTTATCAGCTATTTTACGAACCGGTAGTATGTGACCATTCCAGTTGATCATATGTGTGATATGTACTACACGCACGTCGGGGGTCATTTGTGCTTCGAATGCATCTATGACTTCCTCTTCCGTCATTTTTGGTAAATCGAGTTCTACCCATTTCAGTACAATTCCCTCCCGAAATTCTCTTTGTTTCCATGCATTCATCATGTTAGGATAATCAAGACGAGAGAGCACTACTGCATCTCCTTTCTGCAGTCGAAGCCCGAAGATGATCGTTTCCAATGCTTCACTCGCATTTCGGCAGATGGAAATTTCTTCATTTGATACACCCGCAAGATCTGCAAGACGCTGTCGCAATGGTTCGCGACCCTGGTCCAGGATTCTCCACATGTAGTAAGAAGGAGCCTCATTGCACATCCTGTCATATCGTTCGTGTGCTTCCTGTACAATCAATGGCTGCGGACTTACTCCTCCATTGTTGAGATTGACCATAGTCGGGGAAGACGAATACATATTCTTGATCTGGTACCAGAATTGTTCATCGGTAACCAGGTCCGCAACGGATTTTTTAGTTTTATAACCAGGAACCCAATCCAGGTCAGCTCCCGGCAAAAGAAATGAAGGAAGAAGTGGTGCAACACCTGCAGCAGCAATCTGGCTTAAAAATGTGCGTCTTTGAAATGATTTCATGTACTTTGACAGTTATCGTTTTGTTAAACAATATGATGAAATTAAAAAATCATATCATCTTACACGTTGCCTAAATAAATATCTATGCGAATGTCCAACTTTATACTTACAGTTCTACTTACATTATCTTTCTTACATGTGGTTGCCGCACAGGATTCATTTCTTTCCGATTACAAGCTTAAGTGGAAGAATGCAGCTGAATATACGATCGAATTTGCGCAAGCCATGCCCGAAGATCAATATGGTTATAAACCGGTGCCGGAAGAAATGAGTTTTCGCGAACAATTGCGACACATAGCTGCCAATATGGTCTGGCTCAGTTCATCCTATTTGAAAGGAAAGACTACCACCATCGATCCCATGAAAGCAGGTGACTCAAAAAAAGAGATCCTTGATGTTCTGAATAAATCCTTCACCTACGCCAAAGAAACTATAGAAGATTTGCATGAAAAAGACCTGAATGAAATGGTGGATTTCTTCGCCGGAATGATGACCAGGAGACGAATACTTCTGTTGATGACTGACCATGTCACGCACCACCGTGGACAATTAGTTGTCTATCTCAGGCTGAATGGAGTCGTGCCTCCCAGCTATAGAGGATGGTAAGAAGAAAAGTTTATTGTAAACTCAACTTCATTTCTATTGTTAATTTTGGATAAATCCAAATTCATGAAAATAGTTTACAAACTCGCTCTTTGTCTCCTTCCCTTTTTTCCACTTCAACTTTTCGCACAATCCGGTATTTATTCACAAGCCATCGATAAGACTGGCATCAGCCTGCGAGGAGGGACCATGATTCTTGGTGATGTCACTGCTACCTTCCCCTCCGATGGCATGGTGGTGGTCCATTTTGACGGAGAATGCTATGCATCCGTTGGTGATCGCATTATTCTGGCTGCAACAAATACTGGAGATTGGGCAGTTCTTGATGGACAAGTGAGTGTCGAGACTTCAAAGGCCGGATTCGGAAGGCCGTTTTCTCATACCCGGGTGTATCCGGTCACAGCGGGCATTCACACATATAATGCCGTCGCTCAAAATGCTGTTGAAACAGATGGCAATGGAATGGCTTCAATTTATGGAACACTTACTGTGGAATATTTTCCTGATTCGGGCACCTCTACTTTGAATGTTAATACCATTGCATTCAGCGGGGATGTAACAGATTCGAAAGTTGTGGCGCAACAATTTATTCATGCAAATGGTCCAGGTAATATTGTCCTTAGATTTGACGGATATCTTACCAGTGCACCAGGTGATCGCATTGTTCTGGCAGCAAGCAATACTCCCAACTGGTCATTCAATGATGGCAATGTGAGTGTTGAAGCTGTGAATGAAGGTGATGTGGACGAAAACTCATTTTCTCACACCAGGGTCTACAATGTACCATCTGCAGGAGAGTATACTTATTATGGCGTCAGTCAAGTGTATGGAGAAACAGGAGGCAATCACATGGTCTCAATATATGCCACCCTACTTATAGAATATTTTCCAACTTCAGGTTCTGAAAAAATATTATTTCAAGGTTTCACACTCCCTGCGATTGACCTGAATGGACAATCCACAGAAATCACCACGTTGACACTTGATGCGCCTGTTGCAGGCAAGGTTATGGTGGGGCTTGATGGATATATGACAGCCAGTCAGGGTTATCAGATTGTACTTGCTGCAAGTAATAATGGCCTATGGACCAACCAGGACGGCAGTTTATCATTAGAGGCACTGGATAACGATCAAAACCGGTATTCGTTTTCACATACCAGAGTATACAATGTTGCGGCTGGCAGCCAGACGCTGTATGCAGTCGGTCAAATATTTGGTGGTTCAGGAAATGAGACAGCCGATTTGTTCGGAGAACTTACAGTAAAGTATATTCCAAACTCATCTACAGCAGTTCATGATCTATACGCCGGAAAAAATGAATTTGATATTTTCCCAAACCCATCGAAAGACATTGTCCATATCGCTTTTAATAATCCTCTTGGTACGCAAAATAAAATTCAGATTCTGGGCATGAATGGCCATCTGTTAAGAGAATATCCCGGCAATTCAAAAGATGAAATCAATATTGATCTTTCGACGCTTTCACCAGATGTGTATTGGATAAAGGTTGGGGAGTTTGCAAAGGCAGTGGTGAAGATGTGATGGTGATTCACGGGGAACTCACTCCATCCTATCTCTTAATGAGATGTTTCAAAGTGCTAAAATGATTTTTCTAAAAAGATGGGTGCCTCTTATTGATCGGGATATTTTTTTCTAAGTTTCCGTATCTCAGGTTGTTTTAAAATGGCGATGAGTCCTTTTGCGTAGCTGTTCTTATGATTTAGATTCACTGCGCGCTTTGCATATTTGTAAGATTCATTGTAATTTTTTATTTCGATGAGGTCGCTGGCTAATTTGTAGAGGATGACGTCATCATTTGGCTTCAGTGTATCTGCTTCCTGGTAATTGTAGAGAGAGCGATTAAAATGTGAATTTTCAAAAAAGATATCACCCAGTTTGAGATAAGCTTCCAGGTAATGTTTATTCATATTTCTTGCAGCTTCCCAGCGCTCAATGCCTTTTACTAAATCATTCGTTGCTACAAGTGCATTTCCCATTTGAAGTTGTGAGGTGTCTTCTTTGAAATGGCGGTCAATACACTCCTGGAATGCAACCATTGCTCTGTCATAAGATTCTTTAGTAAGCAGATACGTTGCATTGGAAAATAGAGTTTCGTTGTCAAGTGATTTGATGTAAGACACAAATTTTACCTCATCAATTTTTAAAGGATTTGTTCTGACGTTACCAATGGTAAAGCCATTATACTTCTCCACAATAAACTTATAGGCTAAGATTCGAAATCGCTTGTCCATGCTTGACATCGTTTCGCGAGACAACACCTGATTTTTCATCACCACCATCCGCCATTGTTTTGGTGCAATCTGTCTGAATTCAATGATTTCGAAAGAGTCCTTTTCCAGCTTCTTACCCAATTTTGCCAACTGATCATCTGAGGGATTACTGAAATAATATTCATACCTGAGCTGGCCTTTTGTATTAATCGAATTGGCTTCTGCTCTATCATAAATAGAATCAATATGGGCATTTCGCAATTCTTTTTTAGATAAATGTTCCGATTGCGCAAATGAAGGGAAACCGATTGCGGTGAGGATAAAAGTTAATAGGTAATAATAAAGCCGGAGAATGAAGTAGTGAGGAAATGAGTATCGGAATATCATTTACAATGTATTAAGGGACAACGAATTTCGGGGGGAGAAGCCAAGGAGGAAACAGACATCCCTGGATTGTGTTCAATTGAGATGTGATACTCGAGATATGAGACGAATGCAGTTGATATAAGACTGATTTCGGCGAAAACCGAACTCACTGTGGTTCAAGGTTTAAATCTGGTCTGATTTCGGCGAAAACCGAACT
>JBDUDG010000284.1:0-4690 GCA_040003045.1 Saprospiraceae bacterium
ATCTCAACGCAAAAAATGAAGTCAGTAAACAGGTAGGGATGTATTTCGACCAGGCTCTGGATGCCAGATCCAAGGATGAATTCCTTCAGAAAGTCGATTCCGATCCAAGCTATCAACAAGCCTACCAACACGAACAGGTGATCCGGGAAAAAATAAAAAAACATATCTACCGGCCTGTCAATTCCACAAACCTGATACAAGCCATCAAAAATCAAATCCGAAAAGCATAAAGCTCCCATCCGTTCAGGAATATCCTAAACATTTTTTTATATACTTTTTTCTGTTCAGAATTTATATCTGAACCTGAGTCGCATATATCTATTTTGACACAATAGACGACCAATTATTATCTTTCCAAAACAGGATTGATGAATAAGGCTAAATTGCAGCATGACATTCCATAAACCCTGTCTTCTTTTATTATTTTTTATTTTAACCTCTGCATCGCTTTATGCACAGAACCTGAATCTATCCGGCAAAGGTTATGATATGCATACAGAGCTCAATTGGAATATATATCTTCAGGCCGACCGATATGAAGTGTGGCGAAAATCAGAAACAGATATCGCGTTCACACTTTTAAGCACCACAAGAAAATTACGATGGATAGACTGGACAGGAAGGACAGACCAGCAGGATCATGTTTATCAGTATTATGTTGATGCATTGACTGTGCCTGGTCATCTAATTTCTATTTCAGATACCATTGACGCCATAGTCACTCCATTCAATGATGATCAGTTTCTTGATATGGTGCAGGAATATACCTTCAGATATTTTTGGGAATATGCTCATCCCGTAAGCAAGATGGCGCGTGAACGACTGGGAAGTGATGACGTTGTAACTACAGGTGGAACAGGGTTCGGAGTGATGTGTATAGTAGCCGGGGTACATCGTAGTTTTATTACTCGTGAGGAAGGAGTCGACCGTTTATTGCAGTTGGTAAGCTTTCTTCAGTTTGCTGATCGGTTTCATGGTGTGTTTCCACATTGGATGAATGGCAGGACAGGAGCAGTCATTCCTTTCAGCACATATGACAACGGGGGTGATCTTGTAGAAACTGCATTTCTCATGGAAGGCCTCCTCACTGCGAGAGGATTTTTTAACGAGGACAATGAAAAAGAAAATGCGCTCAGAGATGTGATCACCTCGCTCTGGGAAGATGTGGAATGGGATTTTTATTCGCGCAATAATTCCGGGGTTTTATACTGGCACTGGTCACCTGATTATGCATGGCATATCAATTTTCAGATCCGTGGTTATGATGAGGCGCTGATCGTATACTTACTAGCCATTGCATCGCCTACACATCCGGTGGATGCTTCCTATTGGCAGAGCGGATGGGCCGGTGGAGACTATGTGAGTGGATTCAAATGGTATGGATATAAACTTTTTGTAGGGCCTCCTTTGGGTGGGCCACTTTTTTTTGCGCATTACTCGTACCAGGGTTTCGACCCGAGAAATATTAAAGATCAGTATGCCAATTATTTTCTTCAGAATACAAATCACACCCTGATCAACCGTGCATATTGCATCAACAATCCATTGCATCATACAGGATATAGCGATCAATGTTGGGGACTCACAGCCAGTGATGATCCCTTTGGATATTTAGCGCATGCGCCCGGCACAGGTACAGACAATGGCACCATCACTCCTGCAGCTGCACTTCCTTCGATGCCTTACACACCGGAAGAAAGTAAAGCAGTGATGCGTCATTTGTATCGAGTCTATGGACAAAATTTATGGGGTGAATACGGTTTTTACGATGCATTAAATCCTGATGAAAATTGGTTTGATGATTCCTATATCGCTATCGATGAAGGACCGATCGTCAACATGATTGAGAACTATCGATCCGGTATATTATGGTCTTCTTTTATGTCAAACCCTGAGATTGATCCGGCATTGACAGCGATTGGATTTGTGGATGATCTTGTTGCAACAAAGGATCCACCTGCAGCATCTATTAATTGGAGTCTATATCCGACTCTGAGTGACGGTCATTTTTATATACGGGTAAATGATTTCACATCTGGTGTGAATTTGAACATTCGACTAATTGACCTTCTCGGAAGAGAACTTCCATTTTCCCAATCTGATATATCTGGAGATCATATCATTGCGCTCACGCCTGATGAACATTATTCAGGTTTAGCCTGGATTACAATCTCGAATCATCACATATCTTCTACGAGAGCTGTTATGTTCCAATAAAATTCAGTCGCCTTAACATTTTTTCGTCTGCTTCCTTCAATTAATCAGCGTGCATTTTGTATGTAACCTTTTATCATAATTTATATGTCACTCATTCTCTGATTTTTGCGTTTTTTATCTAAAAAAGTAACAAATGTCGGCCTGAAAACAGGCACTGTTTTAATTTCAGCTTTACACTGTGCTTTCAATGTGTTTTCTTATTTTTAATCCTTATTCATTTTTTTTACACATTTATAAAACTAAAACTCTGATATGAAAAATGTATTTCTACTTTTTCTCTCCCTTTTCTCATTTCAACTACTGCAGGCACAGGTTGTGTTTGAAGACTTTGAAAGTGGTTCACCGGATATCACCTGGACTGGACTGAATGGCATTTTTAATGGTGCCGTTGCCAATCCTTCTCCTGATGCAGTCAACAGCAGTGCTTTTGTGGGTTCTTATACGAATGATCCCAATTTCACTTACTGTTTTGCACTTGGCACACTTGCTACTCCGGTAGACCTGAGTCACAACAGCCTGTTCAAGATGAAAGTATGGTCACCTATCGCTCCTTCGCAGGTGCTTTTTAAATTCGAAGGTGGCGGTCACAATGTTGAGGTGATTCGCGATATTCAGGTTCCTGCGCAATGGGTTGAATATAGCTTTGACATGAGTGCAGGAGCTGCATTTACGGAGATGACCAGTGTGCTGATTTCATTTTCTCCAGGTGTTGCAGGAATGGATACATTTTTTTACGATGATATCGAGGCTTTTGTTCCACGTATGGACTATGAAACATTTGAAACTGGCGCAAACCTTCCCTGGCAAGCTCTTGATGGATTTTTCGATGGACCTGTACCTAATCCTGATCCAAATAGTGTCAATAGCTCTGATAGTGTTGGGGTTTATGTTAAATCAGGAACAGCAGCATATAGCTTGCTTTTAGCTGATACAGGCACACCATTTGATCTGAGTGTTCTTAATCAGTTCCATCTTCAGGTTCGTGCTCAGGCAGCTACACAAGTTTTGTTGAAGCTTGAAGGACCAGGCGGGCCTTCTATCGAGCGCACTAAAAACATAGGCCTCACGAATGAATGGCAGGATTATACTTTTGATTTTTCCGGAGCTGCATCTTACACCAATCTGACTAAGGTGATCCTTTTCTTTGATCCGGGAGTTGAGATGAGCGCTGATACATATTACATCGACAATCTTTATGCTCTTCCACAAGGAGCCTGCAAAGGTGTAACACCTGATCCTGATATCGTCGATGACTTCGAATGCAATCGCAACGCCACCTATGTGAATGGCTGGGATAGCCTCACCGTAGTGAATAATCCTGCACCCGATGCAGTGAATACTTCTGCAAAAGTGGGTCAATATGTTGATCCTGTGACTGAACAGTGGGCAACACTACTGATTGACTTCCAAAATCCAATTGATCTGTCTACCAAGAATCAATTGCATGCCAAAATATGGGCACCCCGCGCAGTTCCAATCCTTTTCAAACTTGAAGGCGGCACCTCACCTGCTAAAGAGATCTGGATGGACGTCACACAACCTGGCCAGTGGGTAGATTATACTGTAGATTTTAGTGGAGAAGCAACAGCAAACCACACGAAAATAGATTTCTTCTTCAATGGCGGTATGGATCCCCAGCCTGGTGATGTTTACTATATAGATGACATCCGATGGGCAGAAAAAACAAATCTTGCTCTAGAAGATTTTGAAACCGGTGCTGCTTTCCTACCTTGGGAGCCACTGGATCAACAAACGCTGCTGCATGGCTCATTTGATGTAGTAGAAAATCCTGATCCATCTGGTATCAACACATCGCTGTATTCTGGAAAGTATACAAAAGGAACTTCTGCATTCAGTACAGTTGCTGCAGTTGCTCCGGGTTTGATTGATATTTCAACTCGTCCACAATACAATGTAGATATTTACGCTCCAGGTCCTGGAACCGTTATTTTTCAATTAGAAAGTGTATCACAAGGCAATAAGGAAGTGCAGCGCGATATAGCAGCAGGCGGTGAATGGGAGAACATTTCTTTTGATTTTACTAATTACCAGGGAATCACAGACTGGGCCTCAATTCGAATGATCTTCAATCCCGGAACAGCGGAACCAGGTGCTGTATTTTATTTTGACAACCTGACACAAAGTGAAGCTACTGTAGATCCTTGCGAAGGTTCAGTTCCTATCCCGAATATCATCGATGACTTCGAATGTCAACGTAACAATAGCTATGGTGCAGGAGCAGGTCAATTGTCAGTCGTCGGGAATCCTTCTGTGACCACTGCAAATAGCTCAACATATGTTGGGTTGTATGCAGATCCCCCGAGTGATTCGTTTGCAGCATTATGTGTTGATTTTCCGGACGGCATTGATCTGTCATCTTACAATCAGCTGTCATTCCAGATACTTGGCGATGCTGCAGTTCCTATCTTATTGAAATTAGAAGGTGGTTCTTCACCTGGCATTGAGTTTTGGA
>JBDUDG010000285.1:0-4673 GCA_040003045.1 Saprospiraceae bacterium
TGTAAATTTTAAATCCCCAAATCAGAGAGTCCTCGCCAGAAGGGAAGTCCCAATCCACATTTACATCATCTGATACAATGTCCAGATTTGTGATTTTCGGTGGAGACGCTTTTGGACTTGGCTTAGGTCGTACTTTAACGATAGGTGAAGCAGGACCTTCATCTCCAAAGGGTGATACTCCCTTTACTTGGTAATAGTAATCAGAGTCCATGCCCGGAACATCATCCGCGAAATAAACAACACTTTGATCGTTTCCATTTTGGTCAACACTTACCAAGGGTAGTGTGTTTATTTTTGTAAAATTTGAACTATCAGTCGATCGCTCAATGTTATAACTCCCATAAATGGATTCCAGCAAGGAAACATCCCATGATAAAAGGATGTTTGTATCAATTGCCTGTTCAATTTGGGGTATCCCAGGTTGCCTTAGTGAATAATCAGTATACATATTTACATCAACGCCTCCTTTTCCAAGAAATGTTGAATCTACTTGGTCTAAAAATTCAACTTCATAATAATATGCTCCATCATTATATGGATCATCAATATACCCTAGTCCAAATGCTCTGGCAATAGAGAAATTCTGATCAGCAGCAATCAATCCAAAAACAAATCGACTCTCTCTATCACTTTGGTCTGCATAAGCTCTAGCAAACCCTGATTCACCTATCAAAGAATCAATAATAAAACTTGGCTCATATAAGATTCCTGAGGCTAAATCTTTCTGATCTGATTCTGCATCTTCGATTGAACTAATATCTTCTGCAGAATAGGGCAATAGTGTGTCTAAAACAATTTTAGAGTCTACCTGCCAACTTATTGGCCATGTCGAATAACCACCATCATCAGACGTGGTATATCTTATTACCCTATACCCATGAGAAATTCCCCAATACCAACTTTTCAAATTACCTGGTATCCACCTTAAAAAAACATGCTCATTTTCAACCTTCGCGATAAGATGAACTTTAAGTCTTTCTTCCGAATCGGCTTGACAAAAACTTCGGCTACAGTAAGTAAGCAAAAATGCAAGAATAATTAATGCTCTCATGATAAACTTTTTTCTGATTAATAAAATGCTATTGAACAGTAGCCGTAAATGTTTTCGTAAATGATGAAGATATATTGTCTGTACCTGGTAGTCTATATTCAAACAACACAGGATATGATGTGCCATTATAGGATGGAAATTCATGAACATCCATGTATTTTATGGCATTAGAAAAAGGATCATTCGGAAGCTCTTGATTATCGCCTTGATATTCAAGATACCAGGTATGGATTTTATCTTTTACATAAACCCAATCCCGCCTAATCTGATTCACAAACAGATTTGTAATTTTCGACATTGATCCAGTAGAAATTGATCCTGAAAGGAAATTTTCTTCTGTAACTGAAGTTGCACAACCGATGGCGGGAGCGATATTAATTGCCTCAACAGGTGGGATTCCAAGTTTATCGTCATTCCGATCTAAATAGGGCACTTGATCCATTCCTATTCCATCTGCGCTGGGCCAATATTGGTACATGTATTTATATATTGGATTTTGGTACCACGAAAAAGCAGATACATCTGTTTGAATATTGACTAACGATTCGAAATCATTAAGACTGATTTCATTTTCATCAAATATTTCTGGCACATCTGGGGTGATCACACATACACCCATGTTTAATGAAGCCAATGCAGAATAATGACCGGCCAAATAGTCAATTTTTGATTTAAAACTATCAAACTGACTTGACCTAAACACCCATTCTACTAATACAGTCCTGTCAGAAAGTGTGAGATCTGTTGTAGTTGGTTCGTCTATATATATTGGTACAACTGTAGGAGGTTTAAGCCCAGGCAAATTATCTCCTTGGGCTTGGAATGAATTCGGCCCATTGGACTCCAATTTGACTAATGCAAGTTTATACAGATCTCCAGAATTCAATAGTTGAGAGGGTAAATTGAACTCGATCTTGCTTTCAAGGAAATTGTATTCATAATTGAGCTGTTTTGTTTCCCCGGAACTATTAATTAAAAGTAGGATTGGCCTTATATCTTCAACAAATAAATAAGGTTGTCCGGTATTTAATAATAGATACCCCTTCTCGTCCTTTTTTTCCTTCCTGTAAAAATTATATTGTCCTTTTATAGGATATGAAGCTAGAATATTTGATTCAGGTATAACTTTTGGTCTGTCACTTGTAATGAACCAGGTTGTGTCAGATTCGGTACCAATTAGTTCACCATTCTCATATATCCCAACAGTAATAGAAAAATCTACAGTATCATTTTCTGGCAAGTAAATGGATGGTTTACATATAAAACTGCCTCCGTCTTCGGTTATTTCGCTTGAGAAAGGTAATGTATAACCATGCGTGGATAGATGTGCCTGCTCAACTTTAATTTTATAGGTATCCCCATCATCGATTTCATTCGATACCATATGATTGATGTCGTAATTGAAGTATACGACAACTTCCTGATCTGTAATAATTTCATTCGATGCCTGAGAAGGCGTAATTTCCTGTATCACTTTCAAATCGAGTACGCTACTATCACCATTTGGTTGGATAAGTTCGCATTGCTGACCAAATTTGAACCTGAATTTGACATTTCCTTTTATAATGCCCCCTAATAATCTATACCTAACACCAAAGGCTCCGGTCACCCATGTTGGATTAGGCATTTTACCTTGTAAGGCAGCAGCTACACCTAATTCGAGGACAGGGATAATTCTGCCGCCTACCTTTACTCCCACTTTTCCTTCTATATAGGCATAAACTTGTCCTGAAGCATACCATCCATTAATCCCTGGTTTCTCACCAGAACATGCACAGGTTGCTTCACCATAATCTTGTATCAGAACATCAAAACCTGCAGCAGCTTCCAGGCTAGCCGTAAGAATCAGAAATTTTAACTCGCCTGTGCTCAAAATGATGGATGCGCCGAATGCAAAACCTTTTCCAGTGCCACGCATTGGATGGGGTCGAATTGTACCAGCCAGTGAAGCTACTTTGCCTCGTAAAGGTGGCATGTCCTCAATATTATTTCCTATATCTATGTAGGCGGTAACTTTACCTTTTTGGCCTACGCCTGGAATATCAAAAATAATTCCGCATGGAAAAGTGGGAGTTCCGATATTGATAAACCACGTTTGCGGTGAAAAATAAAGTTTGGCCCAAACCATTTGGCCATGAGGTCCAACACCTTTGAAGGTTGGTGTATTTAGAAAAACATTTAAATCACCGTCCAGTATACGATTATCAAAATCATACCTGATGCTCACGTAAGCTGATAACGGTATTTCATTTTTATCTAAAGGTGCATCAGTTGCATTGGCCTCGCTCGTCGGAGCCTGACTAAAATCAACATCAGACATGAATCGTGCATTTCCCTCTATTCCTATCTGATGGATTCCTCCTCCGCTGTTGAAAACGATTTCAAAAGATGCATTTCCATTAAATGCTTTCTTTGATGCGGTTGCGAACACAATGGTCGCCTTAAAACCAATTCCAATTGCTTCATCTGGCAAATAGGTAATATTCGAAAGTCCAACACCTAATTCTGTTAAACTTGGGATATCGGTAGGCTCAGTTGGAATACCGGTGGAGTCTGATGTATCTCTCTGCATATGGTAATATAATCCTCCTCCAAGTCCAAGAATTTTAAAAGTACCTGCACTTATTCCATTTCCTAAATTTACAAGAGCATCGACGAAAAAGTATTTATAATCATCCTCGGCTTTCCCAAATTGGGCAACTGCATCTACTTCTACTTTTAATGCTTTAATATTCAGTTTTACAATTCCTCTGAAACCATGATTATAGGTTGGGTCATCATCATAAAATATTAAACCTCCGACTACTTTGTTTCCTTTAATATCAGCATCAATATATACACCGTCAATTTTGATTCGATCAAATACCCATTTCTGGCGGCTATCGACTTCTGTAAGTTTGCCTATTATTCTAGTCCTTGCTTCTGCACATACATCTAAGCCGTCAGCTAACGTAAGTTTCATTGCCATTCGCAAGGCTACCTCATCTTCTTCCATATCTTCCGATTTTACAAGCCCAATTCCTCCAATGGATGCCTTAAAGCCCCCTATATGAATACCCAATTTTCCTGGATAGGACCAAATACCTGGTGAAAAATAAGGTGCAACGTTAGATATTTCAAATCCTGAAAAAGCTATGGAATCTAAATTCAGTCCGAAGGCAGGTGTAACGGAAGCATTGATTTTTAGTGACCCATTTAGAGTTGCTTTTGCTATGAAAGAAGTATCATCTACAAAAACACTAATACTTGAATTTCGATTTATGTATACTTCTCCTGCCTGAAAGAGTGGTGCTTTCAATGCTGAATTTTCAGTCGATACTGAAAAACAAAATCCTCCTCCACTATGCATTTCTGCTTTATAATGGAAACAGTCCTCTTTTGTTATTGCTGGGTTTGAGTCTACAGCACTCTCAAAGATGGGTACATTTAAATATCCATTAATTGATCCACCCATTAGGTGGTTTGCAATAAAAACAATCTTTAATGAGTCAATTGAAAAAGGCCAACCACCTAAACTTCCATTCTCAAGGGAAACAAGTTGAGACTTAACGAAGACCTCCCCAGAGAAGCCTCTGTCATCGATGATCATATCTTCAACCCCTATTGAAATATCATTTCCATC
>JBDUDG010000001.1:0-45557 GCA_040003045.1 Saprospiraceae bacterium
TGTAAGGAGGAACTACTCCATTCGCCAAAATAGTAGTGAAATATTTTCCGCCATTAATACTTCTTTCAACCTTATAGGTAGTCTTCTGATTTTGCATCCCTAATCGGATATTGAAAAAAGTAGTTGGATCTTCATCAACTTTAGTAAACGTAAACCGGTAGATTATATCATCCCCATTTTTTATACCTCCAAGACCTAATGTTGTTGACGTGTTGATGTTATTGTCAATGTGGATCTCATATCGGACATCTTGTCCAAACGTATAATAATTTGGACCACCATGAGGCAATTGCATCGGAATGTACATTGCAATAATGGTGATCATGTCAGGCTTATCAGGACTACGAAAAGCGTAGAGATCCGTGTTGTCTGCTAATGGATCATTTGCAATCATCGGCGCTTCCCTATGACTGGATCCGAACAATTGGAAAACCGATGTCATCAACATGATCACAACGCTCATTCGCAAAAAATGATGGGTTGAATTTTTTTTCATTTCATTGAAGATTTATATGGTTAAAAAGTTAATTACACAATACCGGCCAGGTCACAGTATTGACTGTAACGCCCATGTAATTCATCAAAAAATATTCTGTGGAGAAAAAGAATAGCAAATGACATATCAAATACGGAAAAGAGTATGGTTTGGTTTTAGAAATACATTGAAAGTTTAGGTTTTTATTAACTATTTACAATGGTCTTATACAATAACATTCAAGTTCAACATAATTACAACATGCATCACTACCTTCCTGAAGGACACCTCCTTTCCATCGGAACGCTTACCAATGTATTTCTTCAGACAGGAATCGTTCACTTTCTGATAGATTTCAAATGGATCTGGAAGTATCCTCCGGTTTATCCTTTTTCTTGTATTGCGAATATCTTTGACTACAACCGCAGCCTCACCCTTTTGCTTACTTTTACCAAATGGATTTTATACTCACTGACGAACAGCTCGCCGTCCAACAGGCGGCACGTGATTTCGCAAGAAGAGAGCTATTGCCCGGGGTTATAGACCGCGACCGAGATATGATCTACCCGACTGACCAGGTCCGCCAAATGTGTGAGATGGGATTCATGGGTATGATGGTTAGCCCTGAATATGGCGGTGGAGGTATGGATACACTGAGTTATGTTCTCGCCCTTGAAGAAATATCAAAAATAGATGCCAGCGCTTCTGTCATAATGTCTGTCAATAACTCACTGGTCTGTTGGGGGATTGAATCTTATGGAAGCCCTGAACAAAAATCAAAATACCTGCCGAAACTTGCATCGGGTGAATGGCTTGGCGCATTTTGTCTTTCAGAACCAGAAGCTGGCAGCGATGCCACAAGTCAAAGAACTACAGCTAAAGAAGAAGGTGATCACTACATATTAAACGGAACAAAAAACTGGATCACAAACGGCGGAAAAGCTTCTCTTCATGTGGTCATGGCTCAGAGCAAAGCAGAATTAAAACACAAAGGTATCAACACCCTTATTGTAGAAAAATCATGGCCCGGTGTGACGATCGGAGCCAAGGAAGACAAGCTGGGCATACGCGCCTCTGATACGCACTCCATTATGTACAGTGATGTCCACGTTCCGAAAGAAAACCGAATCGGTCCGGATGGCTTCGGTTTCAAGTATGCCATGAGCACACTGGATGGTGGCCGCATAGGTATAGCCGCTCAGGCTTTAGGAATCGCAGCAGGGGCTTATGAACTTGCCTTAAAGTATGCACAGGAAAGAGAGGCGTTTGGCAAACCTATCATGCATCATCAGACTATCGCATTTAAGCTTGCAGACATGGCTACGGAAATCGAAGCTGCAAGACTTCTTGTATACCGAGCTGCACGAATCAAGGACATGGGTCTTGATTATAGCTCCATCGCAGCGATGGCTAAATTATTCGCATCAGAGACAGCGATGAAGCACACCACTGAAGCCGTACAAATACATGGCGGATATGGATATGTCAAAGAATATCATGTCGAGCGCCTGATGCGTGATGCGAAAATCACACAGATTTACGAAGGCACCAGCGAGATCCAGCGACTTGTCATTTCCAGAGCTGTATTGAATGGTGAGCTTTATCAACCCATGGCTTCACGCTGACAAAGAACTTTTTCTGAAGCCTAACCGTTTGCCTTCGTTTATCCACACATGAAAGGATCTTTTCATATCGCTACTATTTCCGGCATTCCTTTGAAAGTTCACTGGAGTTTTGGCCTGCTGTTGCTATGGGTGGCATTCGAAACGAGTAAAGAAGGTTTTCAACCCATTTTACTGGTGTTATCGATAGCCATTGTGCTCAGCGTTTTCTTTTGCGTGATCCTGCATGAATTTGGACATGCACTTGCAGCAAGAAGATTTGGTGTACAGACTTTTGACATCATCATGACACCCATCGGTGGTATCGCACGTCTTGAGCGGATGCCTGAAGGAAAGGGTCAGGAATTCTGGGTAGCTATTGCCGGACCTTGTGTCAATTTTTTAATTGTTGGTGTGATCTGGTTGTGTTATGCCATTTTCAAAGGAGAGGTATTTCCACTTTTTTCCGGATCGTTCTGGAATTTTGATCAGGAAGCTTCTTCCTATTTCAAAATAATTCTTCTTGCCAACGGATATCTTGGCGCATTCAATTTATTGCCTGCATTTCCTATGGACGGTGGCCGCATTCTTCGAAGTCTTCTTTCTCTACGCTTGGATCGTAGTAAGGCCACACAAATTGCATCATACGCAGGGCAGGTAATGGCAGTCCTGATGTTTTCATATGGTATCATGCGAAGCCGGCCAACACTGACGCTGATCGGTGTTTTTATTTTTTTCGCTGCCCGTCAGGAAAACAAAGCTATGCAAAGACAATCCTGGCTGACGAAAACCAAAGCATCGGATATCATGGACCCCCTTGATCATTATCTCCAGGTGGATGAACCCATGAAAGATGTTAAGGAAAAGATGAAGACGATGAAAGGAGAAAGCTTCATTGTCTGGAATGGACCTGATCGGCCCACGGGCTATGTTACAAGAGATCAGATCCTAAACTACAATCCCGTCATACATCCTGACAGCCTGGTGAATGCCTGGGTCATACCCGCTCCTGCGGTCGTTGCACCTGAAACACCGGCGGGTCAGCTCTTTGCTTTCATGCAGCATCACAAAATTCCGCTGGCACTTGTTTTTGACCAATTACATTATCTCGGCGTAGTCCATTGGAAAAAAGTATCTGATGGCGCTCCGGTATCAAAGTGGTAAAAAGAAAAAGGGACACTCAACTGATGTCCCTTTTTCTTTTGGTAATAATTTCTGTTTTGTCCGGAATTATTTTTTCAGGCGTGATTTTACAGTTTCAGTCAGATCATTTCCTTCTTCTGCAAAAAGTAATGCACCTGAAACGCTTGTGTCAAAGATCATAGTGTAATGACCTTCCTTACCAATCACCTGGATGATACTGTCTACTTCTGTGAGGATGGGACGAAGCAGCGCTTCCCTTTTCTGCATCACCTTGAACTTGATCTGCTGCTCCATAGAAGCTAATGAGTCCTGTTGTGTCTGCAGAGCAGCTTGTTTAGTTTGCGTAGCTACCTGTGACAACGTACCACTGTTGGTCTCATCTACAAAGGCTTTGTATTGCGCTTCGAAAGCCTTTGACTGAGCATCATAAGGCTCCATAAGGCCTTTCTGATAGGCGTCTAACTGTGTATTCGCAGAGATGACCATGGGATGTGCCTGGATGATATCTGATGAATTGACATGTCCGAATTTCTGTGCATTACCCGTTTGAGTAAACGCCAATAGCATAAAAGCTGAGCAGAATAATAATAATTTATTCATGTGTTAGCAATTTTTTGGATTTGAATTACCTGCTGGTGCACCTGAAATCAAATGCTTCCTTCAGAAGGAAGAATAGTTCCCAGGAACAAATGGCAGAAAGAAGAGCGTTCCGGATGAAGAAAACAAATAAGGACTTAGGCCTCTTTTTTACTTTCTTCGATAGCTTTGCGGTCAGATTCGCGCATGCCTTCCTTGATCTCATTTTCAATATTGCTCCGCGCGTTATTGAATTCACGGATACCCTTGCCTAAGCCACGCATCAGTTCCGGAATTTTCTTACCACCGAACAATAAAAGAACCACGGCCAGAATGATAAACCACTCAGAACCACCTGGCATGCTTAGAAATAAAAAAGTATTCATTGTCAGAATATTTAAGGACTCAAATGTACGGGAAAAGTAGGAAAGCTATCTAAAAAGCCATTTTCGTTGTGTTAATGGTATGTTGTATTGACAGCCTTATAACCGAAAAGTTTAATGACCTGGGCCCATGTAAGAAAGTATCAGCCTTATTACCCTGAGATATCTATTAGTTAAGATAATAATATGAATTATTCTTCTCTCACCATCCATTTTGTAAATTTCTGAGAGGCAAGCCCTGAGCTTTGGAGTTTAATCATTTTCGCAGAGGCAAAAATGTGAACATTCAATATGACAATACGTTCTTCTCTCGTCATTATGATCATGATCATCCGGCGATTCCTTCCCGCACAACAAAGATCCGGTATAAAATAAATTTTCCAATTATTGAAAAGTAGAATTCGACATGGGTTGCGTATTGCCGGAGGAATATTCCTTCTGTTTACCACTGTATGTGTCATAGCATACATTTGGGTACGGGTCCACAAAGATTCTTTTAATTCCATGGCCGAGGCCCAAATCAACAAACAGGTTAAAGGAAAGGTGGACATAGGCGACCTTGAGATCAATTTTATCAAAACATTTCCAAGTATTTCCGCTGAGCTCTCCAATGTAGTCATTAGGGATTCTTTGTGGAATGTGCATCATCATGATTTTCTTCATGCAGAGAAAATTTATATCCGTTTTGGCTTCATGAGCCTTTTGAAAGCCAAGCCCGCGATTTCTGAGGTGATTGTGAAAAATGGTTCGATCTATCTATATACAGATGAGTGCGGATATTGTAATTTAAATCGCACAAATGATGTTGGGTTCAATAAAGGAAATTCTGATATTCCGGATTTCAAATTTGAGAATACCCGTATGATTGTGCAAAATGAAGATCAGAATTCATACCATGATTTTGATTTTGAATATTTGAAATGCCATCTGATTCATAAAGACAGCTCCTTTGTCTTTAAAATTTCGCTGAATGCTTTTGTACACGGTATAGGTTTCAATATGATACGCGGCAGCTACCTGAAGGACAAATCTCTTGAAGGAAATTTCTACCTGTCTTATGAACCCGGAAAAAAAGTGGAGTTAAATGAAGTCAAATTAAAGATAGATCATCAGCCTTTCCTTTTAAGCGGAGATATTTATTTTACAAATACCATAAAGTCATATGATCTAAAAATTCAAACCAAAAAAATAGCCTACCAAAAAGCAACTGGTTTACTGACACAATCTCTTCAGGAGAAATTTAAACCCGTTGACATCATGAAGCCCATTGATGCCGGCGCCAATATATCCGGGTTGATGGCCCCTGATGTCGTGCCGCTAGTGATCACCCATTTCACAGTATATGATACGGATATGGATACACCTGCAGGCCGTCTGACGCATTGCGCCTTCACAGGCAGCTTTACTAATCAGCTGGAACCATTGCAACTTCCAAGTGATGAAAATTCGAAGTTTATCTTTAACGACATTAAGGAAACCTGGGAGAACCTTTCGTTCACCACTACGCGGGCTGAGGTCAGTAACTTTAAAGCTCCGTATTTAATCTGCGATGTCAGGTCTATCATTGACCTGCAGGATCTAAATAGCCTTTCAGAAAGTAGTTCTATTCGATTTCTAAACGGACTAGGCACACTAGATATTAAATTTAATGGGCCCATGATGGAAATAGATTCTTTGAATTCTCTTGTTAACGGAACATTTACCATCAGTGATGCGGAGGTTAATTATATGCCAAGGAATTTATTATTCAAAAATTGCAGCGGCGTATTTGAATTCAAAGATGAAGACCTGATCATCAGCAATTTTATAGCAACAGCCGGGAATACAAATCTCACGATGAATGGAGACATCACTAATTTATTGGCCTTACTCGATAAAAACCCGGAACAACTTGTGATGAATTGGAATGTGATTACTCCTCAACTTAATCTCAGTGATTTTATTTCTTATGTCAATGAGCGAGCCACCAGTGCTTCAAAACCGAAACCGACAGGTCGAAACAAACTGATCATCGCCACTGAAAATATAGATCGTATGCTCAGTGATGGCATTGCCAAACTGAATGTAAAGGCAGCAAAATTAATTTACAAAAAATTTGTGGCTACCAATGTGGCTGCATCTATCCACCTTGTAGGTAATAAAGTACTTTTGAAAAATGTCAGTCTTCTGCATGCCGGTGGATCATTGAATCTCCAGGGATCGCTCACGAATGGAAATCATATCAACACCCTTGAACTTCAATCGGACATAAAGAATGTAGACATCCCGGGTTTATTTTATGCCTTTGACAATTTTGGACAGGATGCTATCACACATCAAAACATGAAAGGGCAGCTAACTGCAAAAATGAATTTTACCGGATCCATCACAGACAAGGCTGAAGTAGCAGAGAATTCAATGCAAGGAAATGTTGACTTTAGCATAAAGGATGGAGAATTGATCAATTTTGATCCTGTAGTAAAAATCGCGGCTACTGCATTCAAAAAACGAGACTTCTCACATATCATATTTGGTGAATTAAAAAATCATCTGGACATCAATGGATCAGCGATCACCATCCATAAAATGGAAATACGTTCCAATGTCGTCACTTTGTTTGTAGAAGGTTTATATGACACTAAAAAAGGCACAAACATGAGCATCCAGGTCCCGCTCAGCAATTTATCCAAAGCTGAAAATGAGGATCTTGAAAATACCGGTCGGGTCGGCATGAATATACGTTTATGGGCCAAAACCGAAGAAGACGGAAAGCTTAAAGTCAGTTGGGATCCTTTCAATAAGGCCAATAAAAAGCGAAAAGTAGAAATCAGGAAAGACTCTTTGTCCACCTCAGGATTAAATAAGCAATAAGCGTAATATGTAAGTGTTAAAATATCATTTTTTCTTTCTTATTTTTGACTAAGCCCCAACCTCAAGGGCTATTGAATACGTCTATATTATCTATTAAAAGTGTAAGGTGACTCGAGTTTTGTCACCTTTTGTACAGCTAAGGTTTTTTCTCTCGTCCGAAGCATTTTGATTGTTGAATACTTATTATTTTAAAGCTTGTTTTAAAATAATTTAACTAAAATATTACTATGCCTAAATTTTACTCCTGGATCTTCCTATTTATATTAACATTTCTGTGGTCAGCTTCTTCAGCTCAGACTGTGTTGGGTGCTGGCGATATTATAGTGCTGGGAGTGATCACGGATCAGACCGGATGTGGAAAACCCCAATCAGATGAGATCAGCTTTGCATGCTTCAAGGATATCACCACATCCACCACACTTGATTTAACTGACAATGGATGGGAAGTGGCCAACCCCGGTTTTTGGGGTGATAGTGAAGGTACATTGGAATTTACCAGGACAGGTGCGACAATTCCCCGTGGTACAGTCATCACCTTCAAAGCACAGCTTAACGGCGCAGTCTGGACATATAGCTTTGTAAGCCCTGATAATGGATGGATGGTTCAGAACATTAATATACCGGGTGGATCATTCAACCTTGAACCGGGAGGTGACCAATTCTTTTTCATGCAGGGTGGCACCTGGAATAACCAGGGTGGTGGAATAAATAAGTCGATCTATAACGGGACCGTTATTTATGGCTTCAGCACCTTGAGCACATGGGCCGCTGATGGTACAACACACCAGTCCAATCTTTATCCTGATCTCGATCCATGTTTCTTTATGCAATCTAATGGTGCTGACTTCTATAAATACACTAATCCATTTGCGATAGCCAATCAGCTTAAATGGTGGGACAGAGTACAGGATCCTGCTAACTGGAATTCTTTTGCGGATTGTATTGGCTACAGCGCACTTGCCCCGAATTACCCGGGAGGATTTACGATTCCTATTGGTGATTTGAATATCGGTATTACTTGTTTTAACTGCAATGGTTGTGCTCCTTTTGATGCAGCTATCATATTTCATCTTCCCCCTGGTACGTTTGATGTGACCTATACAGATGGAACCAATACAATTACTTTATTTGGCATTTCGGATATGCATTTCGTGAGTGTCACTATTTCTGATACAACCACCTATACCATCACCATGGTAATGGTGGTAAACGGATGTCCGGTTCCAGGGCCCTTCCCGAATACAGCTACTATAAATGTTCCTCATAACAATCCTGGACTTCACCATACGCTTTACATATGCCCTACATATGGAATCATTGCTTTAAGTCCATTCCTGGGGCCACATGATGCCGGTGGGACGTGGACTCCACCGTTGGATCCGCTTAATGGCATTTATTATTCTTCATTCTGGGGACCAGGTACATACTTCTATGTTTTCAAACACATGGGTTGTCCACCAGATACTGCTTCAATAACGATCTATTGGATAGATCCTTCACAAACAACCTATGAGATAGGTTGCGATCAGAATGGGACGCCACAAGATATCACTGATGACCGGATGACGGTTACCATCAACTTTACGGCACCAGGTTTTGGTCCTGATTATACGGCCTCTGTTACATATCTCGGAGTGCCGACAGGATCCGTAACTCCAGGTACCGGTCTGACCGGTGTGTCGACTACATTTACCCTTGATCCGGGTACTGCTACGAAGAATAATTTGGCATTGGTTGTGCAGGATTTGAGCGGCTTTACATGTGCATTCAAATTTCCACTTACCCCACCTGGTTTTTGTTCTGATCCATGCGATCATAACATGACTGCTGCGATTTCAGGAGACGAGGATACCTGTCCTAATAGTTGTCCGGATGATCCTGCTACAGTATTCATAGACATCAGTGGAGGATTCCCGGATTACACGATGGATTTCTCTGTGACTGCCAATGGATTTCCCACATGGACTTTTACAGGTGTGCCGATTGATGTCAATACGGAAATTACTATTTGTGTTGACAGCATTCCGGCTGCTGTCTATGATGAAGCTTCACACTCACTCATAATACCTGCTACACTGACAGGTCATGATGCGGTGATCACACTATTGAATGTATATGATTCGTATGGGTGCACAGCTATTTTAGATAATGCGGAACAATTTCTGACGATCCACACTCTTCCGCAACTCGTGGCGCCTCATTTGAGTTTCTGTAAAGGAATTGCGAATAATGTTGATCTCACTGACTTTGACTTTAGTGTCAGTCCCAACTATGACGTGTTATGGTCAGATGGAGATCCACTAAATGGTGGGGATATATTGAATAGCCCCAGTGGTGCGAATCTTTTGAATGTCGTTTCACTTTGGGCACTTGTTTCGGATGATTATTGCCAAAATTCAAAACAGATTCCACTCACCATATTACCTCAACCAAAACTTGATACTGTACTTCCGCTACAAATCTGTAAAGGGGATATAGTGGCATTGCAAAATATTCCACTGCATGATCTTGGCAACAGCATGGCTGTTTACACTTTTCACTCGGCTTTGCCACCTGATACCACTAACAAGCTGAATCCACTGATCTACATTCCAGGTGATACCACGACGGTGTATGTTTTGGCTACAGCAGGTATGTGTTATGACACCATTCCGATCATGATCGATGTGCAGGATTTTCCTGATTTCACATTGCAGGGTACACCATGTAATTTGTTGCTTCACACTTACACTATTGTATTTACGAGCTCTGCAGATTCTATTCATGTGAATGCAGGTGTCATCGTCAATAGTGTTGCAGGTCAGGATTCAATAAAAAATATTCCTGAAAATGTCAACGTGTCCATTGAGGTGCTCAATGCTTCAAGTCTTTGTAAGGATACGTTCCTGATCGTAGCTCCGAATTGCAATTGTCCACTGATCAATCCACCGATTGCCGGCCAGGCTTCTTATTCCATTTGTGAAGGAAATGCAATCCCCTTCCTTTCTGTGACGATTGATCCAGGGATGGTCTCTAACTGGTATGATGTCCCTAGTGGAGGTGTCCCTTTGTTGCAGAATAGTTTGACCTTCCAGCCTGTAAGTGCAGTAAGTGCAATTTATTATGCTGAAGCTGTGGATCCATTAAGCAATTGCTATAGCATCAGGACACAAATACCATTCGATGTTAATCCAGTAGCAAGTCTTCAACAGGTTGCTGATCAGATAATGTGCGAACCGGGAACAATAGATTTTAACACCCTGGTGCCTGCAGTATTGAATGGTGTTGGTGGTTCCGGTCAATGGTTTGATCTCATCACACACCTACCAGTGTCAGGAATTGTGCAGCCTCAGGATGGTGATGCATGGTATTATCTTTTCACCAGCGCACCCGGCAATTGTCTTAGCTCTGATACGATCCAGGCAACTGTCAACCCACTGCCTTCTGTAAATCTGTATAATATTGATTGTATCGATGCATCGCTTACTTATGAAATTTCATTTACCACTGATGCGGATGGTATCATCACGAGCACAGGCACATTGACAAATATTAATGGGACTGATACATTTTTGCTTACAAATATCCCCTACGATACAGACATTCAGTTTGATCTTCAGAATTCAGTGACGGGATGTGTGAACACTATAAATCAGGCCGCACCCAATTGTAGTTGTCCTGCTTTATTATTGAACAGCAGTTTGGAAGTTTGTTCTGACCAGGGAAATGTGGATCTGTCCGCATATGAAGGACTTGGGGTTGCGGGAAGCTGGCAGATGGTCAGTGTTCCTGCAGGAGTAAATCCAGCGACCCTGAACGGAAGTCAGTTCCAGGGACAAAATAAAGATGGTGGTTCATATGTGTTGAGATTTATTCGATCAGTTATTCTTGCTGCTTGCGTGGATACTGCAATATTCCAGCTTGAACTTCATGAAGTACCTTTTGTTGATGCGGGATCAAGTGCTACGGTTTGTGCACCTGATGTGATCAATCTTTTTGGTAGTGGTGGCGGTGACAATGTTACATTCCAATGGCAGGAAAACGGAACTGCGTCTGTGGCGAGTCCAACTGCGCTGAACACAAGTTATACACCTACTCTGGCAGATATCACTGCAGGTTCGGTTATATTCACATTGACAGCTACTGATCAGAGCGGTTTTTGTCCACCGGCAAGTGAGACGATCACGATTACAATAGATGGGTCGGTATATTATATCATTAATGCCGGTTCGCAGGTCTATTGTGATACAGCGGATATCCAGGTCAACTTTGATGATCTCATTTCATTTGGAAATAAGAATGGGACCTGGTTTTTCCCTGACACTGTCAATGCACCGATAACCGGATCAAGCAATTTTAATCCTTCAACACTTGCTGCCGGAAATTATACGGTGTTCTATACGACTTCTAATGCTGCATTGCCATGCAAAAATGATACAACGGGTGTCAACCTCATCATTCGAAATTGTGCATGTCCAAGTGTGGCTTTATCTGCACCTGTTCAGGGGATTTGCAGTGCATCTGTGACCCAGGAACTGAATGATTTTCTTCTTACAGGCGAACAGGGAACATGGAGCATCGTCAGCACACCTGCGGGATCAAAACCTGCAACAATTAATGGAACGAAATTTATCACTAACAATTCGGATCCGGGAATTTACAAGCTTCGATTTACTTTAAAAAATCCGGTCGTCGGTTGTGATGCATTTGCAGAAATTACGCTTGAAGTCATCACGACACCTGTTTTACAAACCGTTTCAGTGAAGTGTGCATCGGATCTGCTGAGTTGGGAAGTGATCGTATCTTCCAATGCCGGCAATCTCACTACAACGCAAGGAAACCTGACCTCAATAGGCAATAATCAATATCTGATCGATGGTCTGACCCTGCTGACGAATGTGCAGGTTTCTGCCTCCAATGGCAATGGTCTTTGCACGGGAAACCTTATTATCCCGGCTCCGGATTGTGCCTGCACACTTGCTATTTCCAATTTGCCAGATAATGTAACACTCTGCCCGAATGACAAGATCACTCTTGATGCAATAGTATCAGGGGCCAAAGGAAATGTAGTCTCTTATTGGATCTACGGAAGTGACACTCTTTATCAGAATTCCTTACAAGTGACGACTGCAGGAGCTTATAAATTCGTGAGTGTGGATGAACTTGGATGCAGACAGCAGAAGCTCATCAACGTGAACTTTTATACTGAGATGGTTCCTGATACCAGCGTAGTAAACATCACCTGCCCTAATGACCAGGATGGACAGATCATATTGAACGCCATCAGTGGTGGCAATGGGCCGTTCTTCATTTCGATCAATGGTGGTAATATGCAGCCGATCGTTTCATTTCCATATACATTCAAGGGCCTAAGAGCAGGAAATTATAAAATTGGTATCCTCGATGGATTCAGCTGTTCTATTACATTCAATGTAGTAGTAGAATCAGTTAGTTCAGAAATATTAGATCTCGGACCTGATAAGACTATTTTACTCGGAGACAGTGTACAGATCAATCCAACCATCAGCTTCGTACCGGATTCTTTTTACTGGATCGGTGACTTAACGCTGATAGATCCTTTGAATTTGGATAATTGGATAAAACCGGAAGCAGATCAGGAGTATATGCTTTTTGCATTGGATGCTAAAGGATGTCTTTACAGTGATGATATCCGGATACACGTGCTTTTGAATAGCAGCATATATGTTCCAACAATATTTTCACCAAACGGTGATGGTTTAAATGATGTGCTGGCTCCTCAAGCCGATCCGTCTGTGACATCATTTGAATACTTTCAGATCTTCAGCAGATGGGGTGACTTCGTTTATTCTGCCACCAATTTTACACCTGGTCAGGTTAATATCGGATGGGATGGCACTTTCGGTGGAAAGAAAGTATTACCTGGTGTGTATGTGTATCGTCTTTCTGCAACCAATAAAAAAGGAAAAACAATACAGAGTACCGGGGATATTACGGTGATACGTTAATACAATTAATCTATTGCCATTTTCCCTTTATTATTCGTCACGATCAGGAAAATCAATCCAAGGATAAAAAATCCGGTCAGTGCAAAAATGGAATTACGCATATTTCCCGTCATGTGCTCAATAAAACCAAATGAGAACATGCCTATGACGATAGCTAATTTTTCAGTGACATCATAAAAACTAAAAAAAGAAGCTGTGTCATGTGTCGGCGGCATGATCTTGGAATAGGTGGAGCGGCTCATCGATTGAATGCCTCCCATCACTAAACCTATCAAAATGGCTACAAGATAAAAATGCATCGCAGTGGTGATAAAATAGGATGCAATACATATTCCTATCCAGATCACAACAGTGAGCATCAGCACTTTGATGTTACCTATTCTTTTTGAAAGCCTGGCCATCAGCATCGCACCAAAAATGGCTACTAATTGAATGAGCAGGATGGTAATGATCAGATCTTGTGTTTCCATATTGACCCATACACCATTCACTTCCTTCTTGATCTCCTTGCTGACGAACTCGGCAGAAGCCAACATGACAGTCTGAACACCCATGCTATAGAAGAAAAATGCAAGAAGATAGGATTTGAGAAATGGCATTGCCTTAACCTGATGCCATACTTTTTTCAATTCCCTAAAACCGTTAAATAGAAAACTATGTGTTTTATCGGAGGTTACAGCTGTTCCCAATGGCAAAACGTGAAAGGCAATTTGCGCGAATCCAAACCACCAAAGCCCCACCAGAAGAAAAGAAATCCTTGATGCCAAAGATTTATCTGTCATCGTCATCACAAAAGCGAAACAGATCAATTGAAGTATCACGCTTCCTACGTATCCATAAGCATAACCCTGAGCACTCAATTTGTCCCTGTAGCCAACTTCAGCAATTTCCGGAAGAAAGGCGTTATAGAACACAAGGCTTCCGCAAAAACCAATGGCTGCCAAAATCGCAAGGATGATGCCCAACTCAAGATGTGTAGGGTAGAAAAAAAACATACAGGCACAGGCTCCCGATCCAATATAACAGAAGAGCTGCATGAATCTTTTTTTATTCCCTTTATAATCAGCGATGGAGGAAAGTATCGGGGACAGGATGACGATGACGAGATAAGCAAACGCGAGAGCGTAATTAAGCAGGGCTGTATTGATCACTTTCCAGCCAAAAAAACTAACATAATCCAACGTGGAATCATCTGAATCACCCGTGATGGCTAAATAATAAATCGGAAAAATAGTAGCAGTGATGACAAGATTATAAGCAGAATTCGCCCAGTCATACATACTCCAGGCGCGATGAATTGTTTTGAGAGAGAAATTTTTAGGCATGCTGTGGATAAATTATTTTGTATTTAAAAATTTTACCAGATACATTTTCTTATCGAAGCGAAGATTATTGTCAGCAAAAGTGTATGGGAATTGAAGATAGATCTGATGCGGATATTTGTTGAGATAAATATCATCCACCAGATAATAGCTGTCGTAATTTAATTCACTGGTCAACCGGAGTATTTCATTCCTGTACCTTTCTTCATAATATGTGATGCCATCATAATAGCCTGCAGGAAACTCTGCCATGATATAAAGCTGAGCCTGTTTTACCTGTTCAAATATTTGGCGCGAGGTCTCTGTTTCCTTTAGTCCATCTTTTATCCTGGAAGGGATGACAAACCAGTTAAATGCAAGTCTTACGAGAATAACTGCACCTATAAATAAATACAGTCTGGTATTGTTACTCTTTAAAAACATTATAAATAAAAATGAAAATGAAAGGCATAAAAAAATGGATTTGCCCCAAAGAAATGTGATATCTGAAAGTTTGTCAATAAAAGGAACATATAGTGAAGTGACGACCATCATTCCAATTCCAACTCCCAGGACTATATGGATTCCTCTCTTGAACATGGATGGTGCCCCCGGCCGGAAATAAAGATAAAATAGAAAAGGAAACAGCAAAGGGAGCAGAAAATATAGATAATGCGGGTTTTTTAAAGCTGCAAACCAGTATATAGGACTATTGGTCAGAAATAGCAGGATGCCATACCAGATGAATTTATTTTCACGGGCAATCGCCAGAATATTTTTATTGAGGAGTAGTATAGTAAATAATGTCCATGGCAGAAAATGATAGAGAAAGTCTACAGGAAAATCAACAATGATGTGGAAAAAATTTCCGATGTCTTTAAAATAATATCGTTTGGAGCTTTCATGAAAAACGGTAGACCAAATATTTTCGGGGGCAATGTGACTGCTTATAAAAAATGGAATGTAGTACATGGCCAAAGTGATGAAAAATACCAGGATTCCCGCAATATGATAGCGGCTAAAAACTAATTTTTTCTGACCAAAAAATCCAAAATATACCACAAGTGCAATGCCATGGTGCACGATAGCAGGCAATCCTTTGACAAGGAAGCCGAGTGCGGCAATAAAATAACTGACCGTAAAAAGTAAAAGAAATTTTTTCTTCTCGCCGAAAATAAAAATGGCAATAAATCCCAGATACATCATGAGTGCCAGTGTATGTTCAAGCAGGCCGAGCATCGAATCAAACATCAGTGTCCGTCCATTGGTCAGGTAGGCTAATGCAGAAATAGCAGCAACGGATTCATTGCAATATTTTTTCAAAATAAAATAAATCACCATTCCATGCACAAGAAGAGATACAATCACCGGAAACCGAAGGGCGAATGCCGAATAATTTCCAAACAGATGATACGAAGCAGAAATGATCCAGCTATAGAGAGGTGGTTTGTTCAGATAAGGCTCACCATTTAATGTAGGGATCATGTAATTGCCGGACAAATTCATTTCCATAGCAACGAGGGCGCGTCTGCACTCATCAGCAATTAAATGAACTGGAATTTCCCCCAAATGAGTCAGGTAGACAAAAGCTATTGCGACGAAGCAAATAAAAAATAGAAGTTGCTGCCGATGAGGTGCCAGGTACCTCTCGTGCGAAAGATGGTCTTTTGCGCCTTCCAAATTGGACATCATACTCACTGCCTTTATATCCGCGGGTTTGAAGCAACCCGATCAGAGCGCAATGTAATCCAACTAAATATATCTATTATTGCCTGTTAATCCAATCTTTCATTGTCATGAAAATCTTACTCGCCATCAGCTTCTGCCTGGTATTTATTTGTTGCAAATCAGCTACTTCGAAGAACGAAGAGGTCCAATCCAAAATTGAATCCTTTCTCAAAGCCCACGGTCAGGCAGGAGATGGTTATAAATTCATCGCGATTACTTCCATTGACACGGTGACCGGTAAAGAATTTCTTGACAGACAGCTGGAAGTGGTTGCTCTGGCTTTGACCAATAAAACAGGGAGACTACGCAGACTTGATTCGCTTGAAGCTGTTATAAAAAAATCCCTTATCCAGAATCCCGATGACGAAACACTACAGTCGAATCTTAAAGACATCACCAGATCCAAAACTGAAATGTATGTCGCCCAACACAAACTTGACAGCCTTACAGCGATGATGACGCCTGAATTGTCGAAACAATTTAAATTTATCGGGATGAATTTTGATTTTAAGGTGAATGATTTTAATGGAAAGCCTGTGCTTCATCACTACTATATAAAACTGGATGACCACCTCAATGTCATCGACGTTGTCAATCTGGCGAATTAATCATGTGCGCTTGTTTATTCCATTGATGATCTTTAAATCAAAGGCATGAAATTACTTCTCCGGAATGAAGTGATTATTATTGTCATTCTTGGCTCGATCTTTTTCTTCCCGTACCTGGGTGCAGTGCATCTATTTGACTGGGATGAAATCAATTTTGCGGAGTGTGCCCGTGAGATGCGGGTGCTGCATGATTATAGCCGCGTTTATATCAACTTCATGCCTTTCTGGGAAAAGCCTCCACTTTTTTTCTGGATGCAAAGTGCATCTATGGGAATATTTGGTGTAACCGAGTTTGCTGCCAGATTTCCGAATGCTCTATGTGGCATCATCACTTTATTAGTATTATTTATTGGCGGCACGAGATTATTTGATCGGAAATTTGGCTTATTCTGGGCTCTAGCCTTTGGTGGGTCACTGTTTCCAAATCTATATTTCAAATCAGGGATCATTGATCCATGGTTCAATCTCTTCATTTTCATTTCCGTATATTTTTTCATCCTATATCACTGGAAAAGAAATAAAATGGACAAGGAAGATCTCCGGCATCATCCTTTGACCTATCTGACAGTTTCCGCGATTAGCATAGGGCTGGCGCTTCTGACGAAAGGCCCTGTGGCGCTGATACTTTTCGTGATCATTCTGATGCTTTATTTACTTTATAACAGGTTTGAACTATATTTTAATATTGGCCATGCCCTTCTTTTTATTTGTATCCTTCTGGTAGTTACTCTTCCCTGGTATGCGTATGAGACTTTAAAAAACGGACCGTGGTTTGTCACAGAATTCATTCGATATCAATACAGGTTACTGAGCACACATGATGCAGGGCAAAGGGGTTTTATAGGTTATCATTTTGTAGTAATACTCATCGGTTGTTTTCCTGCATCAATTTTAGCAATACCCGCTTTTTTCAAAATGCCATTTGCAACCCGATATGAAAAGGATTATAAAATCTGGATGTTCCTGCTGTTTTGGGTGGTGATGATATTATTTACAATCGTGAAATCACGCATTATACATTATTCTTCCCTCGCATGGTTCCCCGTGTCTTTTCTTGCGGCTTATTCTTTTTATAAATGGGAACGAAAAGAAAAGATGGTGCAAGCCTATATTCCTGTTCTTATTTCGATCATAGGAGGAATTATTGCATTGTTCTTCATTGCATTTCCTTTCGTGGCAATGAATATCACGCAATTGATTCCATATGTCAGGGATGGATTCGCGAAAGAGGCCATGAAAGCTGACGTATACTGGTCCGGTTTCGAAAGTTTCATCGGTGTGTTCATGTTAATGGTCATCATCTATGGTCTTCGCAAATTGAATAAAAGTAAATTCATCTCTGCAGCCTGGATATTTTTCGGTGGTATGGCCATTGTCACCTTTTTTGCATCTGCCATTCTTATCCCAAAAGTGGAGCGTTATTCACAGGGTGCGGCCATAGATTTTTTTATCCAGCATCAACATGAGGATAGCTATATAGCAACACTTGGATATAAAAGCTATGGCGATCTGTTTTATACGCAAAAAACAAAACCACTGAATCCACAATCGGATGATATCAATTGGCTGCTCTCTGGAGATATAGATAAGACAGTGTATTTCGTCACTAAAGTTACGAGGACGGATCGCTACAAAGACTACAAGGATATTCACGAGCTCTATCGCAAAAATGGTTTTGTATTTCTGGAACGTGATCCAGTAAAACCCAGATAAAACTTTTATACTAAAAGCATTCCAAAACTTATAGGATAAATAAATTGGGATTAGAAAAAAAGAAAGGGTTCCATAATTACTTATGAAACCCTTCCGTGAATAATACTAATCTGGTAATTAATTCAAATTACATATCCCACCAAACCGGTGTGAAAAGATTTACCTGTGCAGGGGTTGGACAATTGTGATTGTACAAAACCTCTGTTTCAGGATAAGGTAAACGTCTTGGAATCTGTGTCCCTGTATTCGGAGTCAATGCAGGAATCCCAGTTCTCCTCCAGTCTGCAAATGCTTCAGGATCCAAAAACATAGCGAGATACTTCTGTGTCATGATCATATCAAGTGTCAGATTACCGGAGCCATTGGCTACAGAAGGTTGAGCAAGATATGCGTCGATCGCGGCCTGATCAGTAATTTGAGCGTCTGCCATAGACAGACCGATTGCTTCCAGGTACGCATCATATGCACCAGCTACATCGCCTGTTCTGAATTTAGCTTCTGCCTCAATGAATGTCTGCTCTGTGTAAGTGTAAAATGGCAGTGCATAATCCGGTGTGAGTATAGGGTGATCCGTATTAAGTTCAGCCCCATATGTAGCATCACGTGGGTCATTCAATGAAGTCAGAATCTCTTTGTACCGTGTGCCGATAGCTATGTCATTCCTTTGTTCATTATACTGATACCAAGGCTCATTAGCTGTTGAAGCCGTACCATAAGGAAGACGTGCATCACCACCTGCTTCAACACCACCTGCGATTGCATCTAAAACAGCCTGATAGTTACCTGATTTTTTAGCTAGTCTTAAATTAACCCTGGCCTGGATACCATTGGCAAATCCGAGCCATTTTGTAATATCACCTCCATAGACCAGATCATCAGCACCTGGTTTCTTTGAAGAAGGGCCTTTAGCAAATTCGGTTCTTGCTTCTGTCAACAATGAATTGATGGAAGCAAATATTTCCTGCTGCGTATCAAATTTTGGCTGAGGAACATCTAATCCCTGTAATGCTTCAGAATAAGGAATATCACCAAAACAATCTGTTGTGAACAACAAAGTATACGCCTCAATAACATCTGCAATTCCTACATATGTTGATTCTGTTGCGGGATCTGCGATGGATTTAAGTTCCTTTAGATTATTCAACACTTTAGGATAGATCAGGCTGATCCACATATTGTCTGTTGAATTCCCTACAATGTTATAGTTGTTAAAAGCTACAAATTGACGACTTGCACCAGTGGCCTCTTGTGTGAACAAGCTTAGAAATCTCGAGCCATCTCCCCAGTACACATAGCTCAAAGCTAATTGCGTGGTTGGTAGCAATACACTGACAGGAACAACATTGGGTGAATTCGGGTTGGTATTTGCATCCTCGAAAAATTTATCACACGAGGTGGTAAAAATGGAGATGCAAATAACAGCGACTATGAATATTTTATTCGTTTTCATTTTTTTGTTTTTTGAATTGATTCAAATTAGAATTTAAGTCCAATTGTGACAGTATAGCTCTTTGTATTCGGTCCCTGGAAATAATCCAGGCCCTGACCATTTGAATTGGACCCTACTAAACTTGTCTCAGGATCTACACCTGTATATTTCGTGTGTAGCCAAAGATTGTATCCGGACAATGTCAGCGTAGCACCCTGTAAGACCTTATGGTTCTTCATCATCTTTGTGAAATCATAAGACAATGCAACATTTCTTAGTCTTACAAAAGAAGCATCTTCAATGAAGTCTTCTGAAACAACTCCAAATCCTCCTCCATTATCCTGGTACCAGCCCTGATCCAGTACAGCCGAGATATCGTTAGTTTTTCCGGCAAGCACTAGATTTCCATCAACATCGAAATGTCCGTTGACACCTGTAAATACTTTTTCTGAACCTCTGTTAAGTGTATTTGCGGAACGTCCGAAGAAGGTAAGAGCACCTTTGGTTCCATTCCACATCTGACCACCTGACTTGATGTCAAATAAAAATGAAAGACTTAGGTTCTTGAATCTAAGATGATTGTTGATGCCGAGTAAGAAATCAGGATTTGGATTTCCGATATGCTCCTGTAATGGATCGGCTAAAGGATAACCATAATAATCGCTGGTAGGATCGTCACCAATGACGATATTTCCTTGTCCATCTCTTAACCATGCTCCACCGTAAAGTTGTCCGTATTCATAAATCGTTTTCTTGCCATTTGCATCCGTCGTTGGACCAAGGTTATAGATAGATGAACCCTGGAAACCGTCCAGATAGATTTGGTTGACACCATCTGCAATAGACAATACATTTGTTTTCCATTTTGTAAAAGCAAATCCAAGATCCCAATTGAAATCAATTGTTCGAACCGGTGTCAGCGTTAAATTCACATCGATACCTTTTGTTTCCAATTCCCCTGAATTGATCGTAGCTCTTTGGAAGCCAGTAGAGGCAGCAATCGGAACGGTAACTATCTGATCGACAGAATTTTTCTTGTAGACAGAAAGGTCAAGATCGACTCTCTTGCTGAACATTTTCAGATCAAGACCGAGCTCAATTTCTTTTGTGGTAGATGGCTTTAATTTAGTAGCACCAAGTACATTGTCTTTTTCAAAACCGGTAACGCTTCCATTGAAAGGAAATGCAATACCATTGGTCCATCCGTCATTCAGGTCATTGACTGTACCTGCTGTAGGCGGAACAACAAATGTTGTGGATGTCAGATAAGCAGCGGGAGCACCGGCACCCACTTCAGCATAGGATACCCTTAACTTTCCATAATCCAGGAAATTGGCATGTACATTTTCTGAGAAAATATATCCCAATGAAACTGATGGATAGAAAACAGCGATGTCACTCAGATTTAACGCTCTTGACGGATCGATCAGAGAAGATAACCAGTCTTGTCTTCCGGTTACATTCAGGAAAAGAATATCATTAAAGCTTAAGCTTGCACTTCCAAATACGGAGGCTGATTTACTATTGGTGAGTGTCTTCACAGTTGAGATCGAACCCGCATTGGCAAGATTGGGAAATCCGGGGAAACTGAAACCATCGCCCTGGATGTAATCATTGACAATATTTTGCCTGTTCAAATTAGTACCCAGAGTATAATCCAGTCCAAATTTATCAGACAACGAACCTCTTCCCGAAGCTGTTAAATACCAGTCCTGATCATTGAAGATGTAGGTATCATCAAATATTCTTCCTGTTGGGAAATTTCTTGAGCCAAGCTCAAATGATTGTGTACGGTTATCTGAATAGCTATCGAGACCTACATTTAATCCAAGTGTAAACCATTGGCTAAAGTCATAGGATCCCTGGAAAGACCCGAGCAACCTGTTCACATTATCTCTGAACGGATTATTAACTATACTCCAAAATGGGTTATCATAACCTCCACCACCTCGATAATTTCTTTGTTTTCCATTTGGCTGATAGATAGCGTCTCTGAAATCAACTGCATCTGAGCCGTGTCCATAGCTATTGTCAAATGAAATAGGGGTCCTTAATAATCCTAACATCAAGCCAGAAATATTTGAACCTTGCTGAATTCTCCTTCCACCGGAATTGATATAGTTTGCATTGCCAGTCAGATGCATTTTATTATGCATGAGGTTAGTTCCAAGCGATGCAGCTACCGTAGTTCTTTTGAACGTATTTAACGGCGTTATTCCATCCTCTGTAGTATTTCCTGCAGATATCTTGAAATTGACAATATCAGTACCCCCGGAAAATCCCAGGTAATTATTATATGTCATTCCTGTTTTGAACAGGTTGTAATTATCGTAGGGTACAAATTTTTTCTGCGCATTTGGATCGCTTTGGCCAACAATGTTTCCATTTGCATCAAATGGATTGCCAGAAGCTCCATCCCAATACAATGTATCTGCAGCAGGACCCCAGCTTCCGCTTTGACCAGTAGCTGGTGATCTGTAATTTCCACCTGTACCCTGAACATATTTATTTTGCAATTCGGGGAACTTATTGGCTTCAGAAAAAGAAAGAGATGTATTGAAATCCACGTTTACTTTTCCCTGTGTGTTTTTTCCTTTTTTAGTAGTGATGACTAATACGCCATTGGCCCCTTCCGCACCATACAAAGCTGATGCTGCGCCTCCTTTGAGAACTGTAACAGATTCTACATCATTTGGATTGATGTCAATAGCTCTGTTCGAATTGGATACACCTCCCAGTGATCGTTCAGAATGATTTTCAGCGTTGTTTACACGCACGCCATCAACCACAATTATAGCCTCATTATTGCCATTAAAGGTGGAAGGACCACGCATAACGACCCTGGTAGGGGCGCCAGCATTACCATTTGATTTCGTGGCTTGCAAACCTGCGACCTGGCCTTCAAGTGCTTCCAGAACACTGGTCGCATGATTTTCTACCAGGGCATCGCTGTTGACCTGTTGAACCGAATAGCCGAGGGATTTTTCCTTTCGGGTAATTCCCAGGGCGGTGACGACTGTTTCACCAAGCACCACACCCTCTTCAAGGAGGACATTCATATTTCCTGCATTGGTCACTGTCATTTCGTGAGTAGCATAGCCTGTGTAACTAATGACAAGGACATCAGAGCCTGCAGGGACTGTGATGTTGTAATTCCCGTTAAAGTCAGAGACCGTCCCAATGGAGGTGCCTTTAACCTGGATGTTTGCTCCTATCAGAGCTGTGCCTTTTCCGTCAGTAACCATACCGGATACAACTTTTTGGGCAGAGAGCTCCAATGTCATGAGCAATAGTGAAAAAAAGAGTAAGAACTTTCTCATAACAATCTGGTTTTGAATTGATTAAATAAATGATGGTTTTATTCCAACCTGTGGTCATACAGGTTGTCCTTTTCATACTTGCCCTAAGATAGAAAATGATCTTTTGATTTAACTATTTACTTATTACAATATAAGCTTGCCTACGATAAAATATATTTCTTCTTCTAATTAGTTGATTTTTAGTACTAAAGTTGATGATTAAATTTTGTAACTATTTAAACTTATGTTCATTATTATGAATAATGTTTAGTCAAGATTTTAAATATTCTTTTTATCTGATTTTCAAAAAATAAATCAATTCATTTTTCAATAAAAAAGCCGGCTCATCAGATGAGCCGGCTCGATTTATTTGAATTTTAAAAATTCTCCTAAACAAGAATCAATGAGTATCGAAAAACAATTTTGTTTCCGGTAGATCACCACCAATAGCTGCTGCTGCTGAGGTGTATCCTGGAGGGTTAACTGTTTGTTCGTTTATCGGGTAAGTTAAGCGTGCTGGATAACCTGAAACCGCAGCATCTGGCAATTTCAGCTCAGGATAATCCAATCTGCGAATAGAAAGCCAACCTTCGAAACCGCGGTTGTAAAATCCAATCCATGCTTGTGTTCCGATCCTTTGCTGCCATGATCCTCCGGCTGTATTGTACGCTACTGTAGGTTGAGCAAGATATGCATCTGCATCTGCGTCGGTTCCACCCCATTCAAGGATTGACAACCTTACTGCGTTGTTGTAATGTTCTTCGGCAGTTCCACCAACATTGTAACCTCGTTCTACTGCTTCAGCCAGAAGGAATTCAGTTTCAGAAGCAGAGAAGATAGTACCAGGGAATGTTGGTTTTCTTAGTGCCTCATTCACATGTGTGAAACTGCCATAAGTCTCCGTATGGCCAGGTCTGCCGCCGACATATTCAACTTCAGGTGTATTTGGATCATCCAGATTTGGTTCGAAGTAATACTCTCTGCGTGGGTCATTCAAAGAATCCAATGCATTTACAAAAGTATTTGTAATGATATAATCCTGACGACTTGATAATACCTGGTCAGCATATAGCGGATTAGTATTTGGTGTAGCGCTGAGATAATCCATAGTGGCATTATCATCATTGCTGAGGATCGGATCTGCAGAACCTGACTCAACCAATTGGTGAGAAAGCGCACTTTCAGAAGGAAGGTCAGCTAAAACCAAACCCATACGAATCTTCAATGAATTCGCAAACTTGATCCACTGAGCCGTATTGCCCTGATAGATATTGTCTGAACCAGGTTCGAAGCCACCTACACTTGCATCCATAGCACTTACAGCCGCATTAAGGCGGGCTGCAAGGTCTTTGTAAACAGTGAGGCCATCATCATACGCAGGTGTCAGTGTGTTAATATCCAAAGCTTGTGAATAAGGTACGTTTCCGTAAGTTTCAACAAGGTGAGAATATGTATACACTTCCAACAATTCAATCAACGCGAGCTTATTCACCTTTGCTTTAGCCTGATCATCGGAAAATGTAATCTCATCCGTAATCAATCTTGCAGATTCCTTGAAGTTAGCTAATGAACGTCTGTATAACTCATCCCAAACCTGTTGAGAAAGATTACGCGTGGTGACGTCAAAATTGGCTTCTTCTGTGTAGGTCGTTTCTGTCCAATACTGATCCCAAAACCGGTAGGCGTTGTAATTGACATTGGTTGAAACGATTTGATCCGTCATGTTCTTCTGCGCAGATGTGAACAGTGATTCACCGCTGACAGCAATCGGATTCTTTTTATCGACATTTAGATCCGCCAGGTCCGTGCAAGCCGTAAGGAAGGCAAAACATAACCCAAGGATTAGAAATTTATTTTTCATATTTCTATTGATTAGAATTTAACTTTTAGATTAAATGACAAATCCCTTACTGATGGCAATGAAGAGGTGGTCACTCCCTGAAGATTTCCGGAACCTAAACCTGCTTCAGGATCGGCGTATGGAATATTCTTGGAGATAATCCAAAGATTGGTGCCCACTAAACTCAGTTGCAAATCTTCAAAGATGGATTTATTCGTAAAGCTCTTAGGGAATGAATAGGTAAGAGCTACTTCACGAAGCTTCACATAGCTAGCGTCATAAACAAAAGCGACATTAGGCTGTGCAGCATAACCGGCTGTATAAGTATTGCTTCCATCTACGCGGTAAGTGTTCGGAGTTCCGTCGGCATTTACACCTGGATAAAGTACACCACCTGATGTTGCATCCGCTGTGACCGGATCCCGGATAGGGTTGCCAAGTTCGTTGTTGCCTGCAGATTCTTCATAAAGACCTGTTCCTGCTGCATACCATTGGTCGATCGAGAAGATAGAACCACCGTGTTGGAAGTCAACAAGGAAGCTTAAATCAAAATTCTTGTAAGAAAGTTTGTTGCTGATACCACCTATCCAATCTGGATTAGGATCACCTATGAGAAGATCTGAAGCAGCTGTTCTCTGATAGTTGCCTTTAGCAGCACCGCTGGCACGAACCAACTTGTTGCCATTAGCATCATACACATAATCTTTTCCAAACAGAACACCATATGGCAAGCCAATTTTAGCATTGACAGTTACACCACCTTGGAATGAACCTAATTGAATGTTGGTCAAGCCTTCTGTCAATTCTTTTACTTCATTTTGATTTTTGGTCCAGTTGAACATCACAGACCAGTTGAAATCTGTTGAACGAACAGGAACAACATTCAAAGTCACCTCAACACCTCTGTTTTCAATATTACCTGCATTAACAGTTTTGAAAACATAACCTGTAACAGAAGAGGTTTTGATTGGCAGAATTTGGTTGATCGAATTTGTTTTGTAAAGAGCGACATCAAATCCAAGACGATCAAGGAAGAAGCGCATTTCAAGACCAGCTTCATAACCTTTGGTACGTTCAGGTTTAAGTTCAGCATTCTTCTTTGTGTTTGGCAATGAAGAACTTCCACCATTGAAGCCAGTATTTACGATGTAAGCATCCCGGAGGTTGTTAAAGCCACCCGGAGCTCCCACTTCTGCATAGTTGAGACGCAGTTTACCAAATGACAACCAGTCGTTTTCAATCAGGTGACTGAACACGAAGCTACCGGAAACTGAAGGATAACTATATACTGCATTTGCTACGGGCAGTGTGGAAGATTTGTCAAAACGAATCGATCCATCTACATAAAGGAAATTGTCATAGCCAAGTGATACGCTACCGAAATAACCATTGATACCAGTACGCTCATCTCTTTCGATTGGAAGCGGAAGTGGATCTACTGTATTCTGAAGAGCATATAATCCGGGTACTACAAGACCGCCATTCGTTGCTGCAAAAACAGAATTGAATTTTGTTCTGCGTATGCTGGTTCCAAGAAGACCTGTCAAATTGAATTTATCGGTAAGATCTTTATGGAAATTAAGGAACGCATCGAAGTTGTTTTCATTTGCTACGATGTCTCTTCTTGAATATCCACTTGGTGCATCCAGACGACCGATACTACCATCGACACGGTCTGTTCCGATACCAAAACGATTAGGCACTGAACCTACTGCAAGTCTTTGCTCCTGAAACTCATCATAAGTATCAACAGAAGCGCGACCGAACACGCTCAGCCAGTCTGATAATTTGTATTCAGCAGTCACATAACCTAACAAACGGTTACGGCTGTCATTTTCATAGTTCTCATATTGTACCCAGTATGGGTTGTCCCAATAGATAGGTTGGCCTGAGAAAGGTGCTGACCAGTTCCATGTCTGGTTTTCCTTAGTCTTTTCGTAAAGGTCCTTGAGCTCAGTGATATCTACATTTGATTGCCACCACTGTCTCATGCTGCTTAATACACCATTGGAGTACCCTGTACCATTACGTCCGAGGGCATCAGTACGAGTATAGTCAGCTAAACCTGATACTGTCAGACGATCTGTTACTTTCAAAGTAGTCTTGGCAGAAAAGTTATTTCTCTTCAGCCAGCTGTTTGGAAGTAAACCATCATGATTGTAATTAGTGAATGCCAATCTGAAATCACCTGAATCATATGCTTTATCAACAGCCAGTGTGTTGGTCAGCGTGATAGGTGTTTCGAAAAATTCAACTGGATCATGTGCAGCCGCTACCCATGGTGTAGCTGTTTTGTAGTTAGGAGAAGCGGGCACGAATGCATCCCACTGATATATCAGTTTGGACGCATCAAATGCACTTCCATAAGAAGCATCTTCTGTAAGTGGAACGACTTTATCATCGACACCATCGCCATTTACATCATACAGAATAAAACGGTCAGCTGTGTCATAGAAATCACCATATCCTGCACCGTATTTTTTCTGGTATTTAGGAAATGTGCTCCTGTCAACACTACCGACAGATATGTTTGAATTTAAAGTAACGCCTACTCCACCTCCTCTTTTTGAACCGCCTTTGGTAGTGATCATGATCACACCATTAGCAGCACGGGAGCCATAGAGAGCAGTTGCGGCAGCGCCTTTCAATACGTTGATGGAAGCGATGTCTTCCGAGTTGATATCTGATGCTGCGTTTCCAAAGTCGTAGCCTGGAGTACCTTGTTCCTGGGCACGAGTATTTGTGTTCCTGTTAGCGATGGGTACACCATCGACAACGAAGAGCGCCTGGTTGTCACCACTTAGGGAGTGGATACCCCGGATGTTGACGTTTGTAGAACCACCCATGTTGGTGTTTCGACGGATTTGTACGCCAGAAGTCCGACCTGACAATGCATTCAGGAAATTGTCGGATTTCACAATGTTTAAGTCTTCCCCACTGACTTCCTGGGTGGCATAACCGAGAGATTTTTTCTCACGGGTGACTCCAAGAGCTGTTACCACCGCTTCACTGAGGACAAGGCCCTCATTCATGGTGATATTCATTGTGGAAGAACTGCCGACGGTGATTTCCTGAGTAGAATATCCTGTGTAGGAGACTACCACCTTATCGGAACCGTTGGGTACTGTGAGACTGTAATTCCCGTTAAAATCAGACACCGTACCAACGGACGTCCCTTTAACCTGGATATTTGCTCCAATCAGAGGACTGCCTTTGTCATCTGTTACCATACCGGAAACAGATCTCTGGGCAGAGAGCTCCAATGTCATGAGCACTAAGGAAAAAAATAGTAATAACTTCCTCATAACGATTTGGTTTTGAATTAATTAATAGTATTATTCGATGCAAGTCAAACTTGAATTGTCTTCAAGTTAACATTTTGATAACGCCTCCGGGCAAGAAAACGCTGACATGAGGTTACGATATTCTTACACTATTTTAACCTGGACGGGAGGGAAATAAAAATATTTTCCTAACTATTTGATTATGAGATATTTAAAGTAAAGCTTTCGAATCCAGGTTTCTCCTATTAGCTATAAAAAAAAATGAAAATCTTCCTCAAGAATTGGGATCTGGGAAGGGAATTAAGGAATGCCGGTCAGTGTGTAAATAATTCCTTGAAACAAAAGGAGTTGAATCAGTATAAAATCAATCTATATGCCTTCAGTTGTTACATCCACAACTCCGTTCTTTGACGGCAGATCGCGATTTTACTTTTTTGTCCTTGATTTCAATGAAACCGTCGCAGATGATCCGGTAACCTTGAAAATTAAAGTCAATATTCAATTTCAGAATTTAATCAGCTTCAAACTATTAATCTTGTTTTGGTGTGATATTTTTAAAAAATAGACTCCGCTGCTCCATCCAGTATTGTCAATTTGAAATACCGACTCATTAAAATTATCGTGTAACACTTTATGATAAACTATTTGCCCGCCAATATCGAATATCTCGATTTTTGATCCCTGAATTATATCATTTCCAATCAGTGTCCATGCATACATCGAAGGATTAGGGAAAACATGTAGAGATTCATTCCTCACTTCTCCTGTACTTGTGGATACTTCATAAGTGCCCCATCTAAATTCTACTGTGCCCGAGTTGTAATCTTCCCAAACGACAATAATATTACCATTTCGGATAGCTACATCTGTATTGAAGACACCATTCGTAGCCACTGTATCGAATTCAGGCTGATGTCCGGATGTAACATTGGTAGTGAGGCTGATTAAGGCCTGATCATTTCCATTGATATTTTGCTTCCAGGCGATCGCAACCGAATTACCAGATGATGAGATACGTGGAAAATTTTGCTGTGTTGATCCGGGCAATGCGCCTGTCACAAATGATCCTGGTAGTGATGCAAAGTCTGACAAGGAGGCTTGATTCTTATACACTCTGGCTGTACCGCTTACAGCATTCATGAATGTTGAATAAAGCGTATCACCTATGATTACGGCATCAGGGCCTGAGGAAGGACAAGCATTGATCATCCAGTTTTGTTGATCAATATTGATACCTGAAGTGAATGACAATCCTCCATCGGTAGATAATGCAGCCCATGTATCCCTGATATTATTATTGTTGTCACGATATAGCACTACAACGTTATTTCCGGAAGCCACAATAGATCCGGGACAGCAATCGCATACGACCGAAGTGGGACTGCTCAACCTGCTGGCCAATACGTCTTCTGTAAATGAATTTCCAAAATCATTTGATCTTGTCACAGCCCACTGTGCTTCTGAAAAGCCAGATTCAAATTTCATAAATGCAATCACTGGTTGGCCTGAAGCATCCGCGGTGACAGTAGGAAATCGTGAAAGACTATCGCCTGTAGAATCTACACTGACAGGATTAGAAAATGTCTCCCCTGCATCGAAAGAATGCAGGCACCAGATATGGCCAGTATTTTCAGGTACTTCCTTGAACACCACATAAACTGTATCTCCGGAAGCCGCAATATCAGGACCCATCCAGCTGGCTCCTGCTGAAGTGATTGAAGGATTCAATATTTTTGAAGGTTCAAATTTACCATTGTGCCATCGCGAAAATCTGATGGCACCAGCATTAAACCAAATGATCATCGGGTTACCTGTTGCATCCATTGTGATCCTTGGGTGGTTATTGCCATGATTGGATTCATCTACTGATCCCTCCATTGTCCAATTGATCTGGCATTGAGAAGATGAGTAAAGGAATGACAAAAAGAAAGTAAATAATAGAATTCGAATTACGGTGGGCGAGATTGTCATGATCCAAATTTACGACGTAAATGAGAAAATCTTTACCCATCTCACTGTTCGCGGTCAGAGACACGCGAACGTCCGTGATTTTTTACCTGTTACCAAATACCGTTTACCGTTTACTGATATTCGATTGCTACATTTAGGCTTGATTCGGTGAAAGTATTCTTATGACAGAAAAAAAACAAAAAAAGAAGATACCAAGCCCGGTAAAGGCGAGCGGAATAAGGTCTAAAGTCCGCTTTGATTATTCAGTTACTACAAAAAAGTATGTTGGTCCTCTTGGCTTCGGAGTAATCGTCACAGGGCTGCTGCTTGTCTTCAGTATTTTTAAAAATATATCTCATCCCCTTTTCTGGGCAGATGAAAGTATGACTGCAATGGGCTCAGAAAGAGTGATCCATTATGGATATCCAAAAGTACATGATGGGAAAAATGTGTTTTATGATTTACGGCACAGCAACCCCACGCTTGGAATTAATGAGAAAAATGACGCTTATGTAGGTGGTGCCGGATGGCTTCAGTACTATTTTGGAATTATCGGATATAAGCTTGCTGCCACTTCTGATGATTTGTTTACAAAAACAGGGATTTACAGATCCACATTTGCAACTGCAGGTTTGTTGGGTCTATTCCTCTTCGGATTTTTAATTTCACGTTTGTTTGCAGATCAGTTTTCACGGTATGCATTTTTATTTTTATACTTTCTGCTCGAGTTATTTTCAGTTTCTTTAGCCTTATTGCTGAGGGAGGTGAGGTACTACTCTTTGGTCATGTTGCTGACCTCTATTATTCTGGGAATGTATTCTTTGTACCGGTTTCGCGGTTCATTTAATAAGATTGGTTTTACTGTCTCGGTATCGATTGCATTATGGCTACTCTTCAACACGTTTGCGCCTGTTTATTTCATCCTCGCTGCTTCAATTGGCGCATCCGAATTAATCATGGTGATCGGTCAGGGCATTAAATCAAATCTGAAGAAATCCATCCTGGAAGCTTTGCCTGTAATTATAGCACTCCTTATTTCTTTTATGGCCATTATACCTCTAATGTCTTATTTCAGGACATTTGAAATATCAAAGGCAATGAGTGATTTTAATAATTATAATAATGAGATATATAAAACCAACCTGGCAACTGTGTTTAACTATTTTAAAAATTTTGAATTGTTGTGGTTAATGTTGCTTTTAAAAATCCTGATGGCTACCCAGTTCAGGTCAATCCTGAAAGAAAAATCTCCTGCGTTTAAAACTTCTTGTTTTCTGACACTGGTTTTCATCCTATTTGTGTTCGCCATTTCTAAAATTCCCAATTTCATTTATACTCGGTACATTATTTATATGCAGCCTGTACTGGTGGCGATTATTCTTATTGATTTCTTTACGGTCATAAGGCAATTCACGAAGGGAAGTGAAAAAATGTGGCCGATTAAATTATGGATCCCGGTAGCGGCGTTTATATGCGGATTTTTTCTGATGGTGTTAGAAAATTTCAACTATATATCGGGCCACGTTTATGAATTGACTCATATCTATAAAGGGCCATTAGATTATACAATCCCTTATCTTAAAGAAAAATATCCACAATCAGATTCACTGGTTATAGCTGCTAATTACGAAGAGACGTCCTACATGTATTATCTCAATAGTAAGGTGATCATGGGTTTTGCGGGCAATAATTTACAGCAAGATTCGATTAAACAGCCGGATGTAATAGCATACCGGAAAACATGGGGTAATAATGCAAGCATTTACAACAAATTTTTATCGATGGCACCTTTTGAGCCTGAAAAATTTCCTATAAAAGACAATCCTGTCAACAATATACCTGAGCTCAATTTCAGGCCTGCCTTTAATCACCAATTCAGGACATTGCTGCCAGCAGATGAGAAGGATGCGACGTATCTGTACATCAAAAAATAAACATCTTGTATCTTGAGCCTTGTGGAAGGTCCTTTGGATTTTCAGATCTTAATACCTTCAGGCATGATGTCCGTCCTTTCTACATCTTAACACTATCGAATGAACCAAAAAAAACAAAAACCAACAGGTAAGCCAAAAAAGAAAGTTGCAGCGGAAAGAGTTGTTGCTGCTTCTCCTGCAAAAGAACGCAAAGCTGAATTTGAATTGATCCACTTCGACACCAAAGTGTGGATTTTTATTGGCGCCTGCACATTTCTATTTTTTCTATTCGTTAGTTTGAAATGGCATAATTCATCGATTCCTCATTGGAGTCAGGTTGTACCGGATGGCGGAGATCCGAACCGGGGGTTGGTAGCAGGTGAACCATTGTTCATCAGATCGGATGAATGGCTGGTGTATACCAGTTTTATATTGTCACAGGGGAGATTAGGATTTCCGGTTTCGAATGAGGCCTGGGGTGCGGGCAAATCACCATTGACATTTGGACTACCCACGAAAAATTTAGTGAGTGTCATTAAGCCATCCTTTTGGGGATACTATTTTCTTGATCTGGAAAGAGGTTTTTCATGGCATTGGAATTTCAGGATCTGGCCTTTTCTGATAGCTTCATTCCTGCTACTTATGCTCTTTACAGGGAATAATTTTTTGATAAGTGTTTTTGGCAGCTTATGGCTATTTCTGTCTTCCGCTATACAATGGTGGTCTATGAATACAGAGATATTTACCTTTGGAAGTATAGCCGTTATTTCCTTCATTTATATCTTATATTCAGAAAAGCCCAGAACAATCCTGATCAATGGGATACTATTTTTGATATTCTCCTTCTCATTTGTCACCGTACTTTACCCTGCTTACCAGGTCCCTATGGCGTATTTTTTATTGGCCCTGATAGTTGGCTACCTTATTAAAAATAAAAACACGACTAAATTAAAGTATAAAATAAATTTACCCTGGAAATTAATGGCACTGGGTGGAAGCTTGTTACTGTTGATAGTATTAATCTTAATGTTTTACCAGGAGACAAAAGATACAATACATCTGATGTCCGATACTGTGTATCCAGGAAAACGTGATGAAAGGGGCGGAGACTTCGTGTTCTTAAAATTATTTGCGGATAATTTTGGCATGTTCATGGATATCAATAAATACCCTGCAAACTGGGGCAATATCTGTGAAGCATCAGCCTTCCTTATGCTGGCTCCATTTACGTCAATTATTATTTTAATTGATTTTATTAAGACCAAAAAGGCAGATCCTTTGCTTATCTCCTTGTTGATATTTCAATTCGCGATGCTCGTCTGGATGTTAATTGGATTACCTGGAATTCTGGCCAAAATCACTCTATTAAATACGAGTCCTACCTATCGCACATTTTTCATTTTTGGCTTCGCTAATGTGATCACCACAATCGTATTTATGGCTCATCATAAAAATTCTATTTTAAAGAATACTCTTGTGACTAAAATTATTTCATTTGTAATTATTGCCGGACTTGTTTTTTCAATTAATTACTTTCTGAATAAGCAGGCGAATACATTTTTTACCATGCCACAGGTATATAAATCAACAATCATATTGACTGGTCTTATTTGGTTAATGCTGTTTTTCAATTTTAATAAAATATTCAAAATATCTTTTTTTGCACTTGGCTTACTTATCATTCTTCCCAATATCAAAATCAATCCGTTGAGTGTAGGTTTGTCTCCATATTATGACAACGTCGTATATAAAACCGTAACGGAGGTTGAGAAATCAGATCCCGGACAGGGTTGGATTCTTTTTGGCAAATTCACCTATGGTAATTTTCTTAAAGCGGCAGGCGTGAAATGCTTTAACGGTAATCAATGTGTGCCGCCTTTTGATAAACTTAAAATATTAGATCCTGAAATGAAAAGCGATAGTATTTATAACCGGTATGCTCATATTGATGTGCTTCCATTTATTGATGCTGATTCTGTTAAGTTTTCTTTAGTACAGAATGATCGCTATACCATAAAGATGGATCCATGTTCGCCCCGCATTGTTCAGATGGGTATTAAGTACATCGCGTTCACATATCAGCCACAGCCTATTGAAGTGGAATGCATGACTGAGGTCAAAGAAGCGCCTGGACTATTTATCTATAAACGAAATGATTTATGATCGTTTCCGTTGTGATACCATGCTATAATGTGTCGAGACACATCGAACAGGTCATCAGGGAATTGCCTGAATCAATTACTTATATCATCACTGTTAATGATTGTTCTAAAGATGATACAGAAAATATTCTGGTTAGACTTGCACCTGTAAACCAAAAAATCATTTATATCCCACACCCTGCAAACCAAGGGGTAGGTGGTGCCCTGATCACTGGCTACATAAAGTCAATGGAACTGAACTCTGATATAACGATTAAAATCGATGGTGATGGTCAGATGGATGCTTCATACATTGATGCAATGATCGAACCGCTCATCACCGACAAAGCAGATTTTACAAAAGGGAACCGCTTCAGGGATTTCAATGCACTACGAAAAATGCCCCTGTCCCGAAGGTTTGGTAATCTTGGTCTTAGTTTCTTGATCAAGGCCGCATCAGGCTATTGGAATATATTTGATCCTAACAATGGTTTTACAGCCATAAAAAATGAAACACTTAAAAGCATTGATTTAGATAAAATACACAAAAGATATTTTTTTGAATCATCCATGCTGATCGAACTGTACCATGCAAATGCTGTCGTTCAGGATATATCAATGAAAGCCAGGTACGGTGATGAAATATCAGGTTTGTCTGCGACAAGATCTTTTTTTGAATTTCCGCCTAAACTTTTTGCAGCATTTATCAAACGTATCCTTCTAAAATATTTTCTATTTGAATTTAATATTGCCTCTTTGTATATTTTATTTGGAGTACCTCTTTTTTTTGTAGGCTTCATTTACGGGTTGGTCAATTATATAAAATATGCGAGTAACCATTTACCTGCTCCGACCGGAACTATAGTAATTCCTACATTACTGATTACGCTTGGTTTTCAATTGCTCCTGTCTGCCGCCAATTATGATATCGGCAATTATCCTCAAAAAAATAAATCTTAGTTCAATTCCCATATTTTCAATCTTTCCATGTTGCACGTTCTATGAAAATTTCAATCCTCATACCTGTCTACAATGCAGAAAAATATCTGGAGGAATGTATTGTTTCTGCTTTAGATCAAACGTATCGCGATATAGAAATCATAGCTATCAATGATGGCTCAACAGATGGATCACTTTCGATTTTGGAAAAATATTCTACTCAAATCCGAATCATCAATAAGACGCAAGGCGGTGTGGCATCAGCCAGAAATGCAGGAATTAAAATAGCAACAGGCAAATGGATTAAATTGCTTGACAATGATGATGTGCTTTATCCCGAAGCACTGGCCGAAATGATACTTGAAGCCGGAAAAATAGATGTAGAAGATAAAATTCTTTATTCCAATGTAGACTATATAGACGCTACAGGAAAGGTGATCGGACATCTGAATGAACCTAACTATAATGGACTAAACGATTTCGAACGGAATACAATTTTACTTGATCATAATATTGGCATACCTTCTACATGGCTAATACATAAATCGGTCATTGAGCATTGTGACCTGTTTGATGAAATCACTGAACATGATGATTATGAATACCATTTAAGAGTATGCCTGCTTTATAACTGCAAGTTCCATCTCGTGGAAAAGAAAACGGTCAAGTACAGATTTCATGCGCAACAATTTACATGGCAGGTCATGCGTAAATTTCAAAACCAGGATGTATTGGTCACCAATATTCTGGCGAAGCTAGATGAAGATGAAAGAAAAAGGTACCAGAAAGCATTAATCCACCTTAGAGCAAATCGATCTTTATTTGAAAAAACGGCCCATTGGATTAAGCCTGTTTTGAAATATATGCCCATTAAACTTGAAATCCGTTTGAGAACTATTTATCTGCAAATAGCAGAAAACAAAAAATCCAAATCAAAAAATTAAATACTGCTTTTGTAGCCTTCGCATCCTCAGATCTTTATTCTGTGATAGTAAATTGCCTGCCCTGTAGGCAATTTTTGTAATACACCAGGTTTATCTCTAAAAAACAGATCTACTAATTTTTTGGTTTCCGCATAATCAAAAAAACCATAATCATCCAGAAGAATAATTCCATCATTTACCAATCGTGGCAAGAAGAATTCAAGTGCGGCAAGAGTAGGCTGCGAAGAATTCAAATCAATATGTAAAAACATAATCTTATCCGGCGGTGAATCTATGAACGTATCAGGAACAAATCCTATATGATATTTAATGATGTCCTTAAACTCCACCAGATTTTTAATTATATTATTTATTTCGTACTGTAATAAACAACTGTGTCGCCTTTCATCGATTCATTCAATCGCAAAGCTTCCTTCCGGTATGAAGCTCGTTTGGCGGAAAATAACACGTTGAGCAAACTCTTAATTGGACCTTTTTTAGCTTCGCGCATTGAGATATTATGCATGTAATTTTCAGATACATAGAATTGCTCATCTCTCGAGTCACAATAAATACCAGCCTGTGTCAACCCGGCTTTGTCCAACATCATTTTGATTCCCTGTAAAGATTGAAGATGTAAATGTCTTGGGGCATCAAGCTGGAACCAATTTTCCGCGTACCTACCAAATGAATAAGATACCAGTGGTGTTCTGATGAGGATGGTTCCGCCATATTTAAGATGCATTTTGGCCATCTTTAATGTTTTAACCGGATCAGGTGTATGTTCAAAGGAATGATGAAACATAATCAAATCAAACATTTCACTCTCTGGCAGGTCTTCTAAATTAATTCTCCTGATATCAACAGGATAGATTGATTCTCCAATAAACGGATCTATACCCATCAAATTCGTGTACCCCATTTTTTTTAGCATAAATAATAGATGTCCCGCACCCGACCCAACATCTAAAATACGCCAGTGCTTCGGAGGTGATAACTTACCAATAGATAAAAGCGAGTAATCATAAAGTGCGTAGTGATCTATAAGCTTGAATAGCAATCCTCTTCTGTGAAATGAGCTTTTTGAAATAATATCAAAATAAAATGAAAATAATTTATTCTTTATCGAAACCGAAGAAAAGGAATAATATTTCTTGTCGGGATAATATTGGCCCAGGTTTTCCGGGATCTGATTTATTTGAATGGATTGGCAATGATTGCAAAAATCGTATTGAAACTCATCACGCATCCCTAACTGCATTTCCCTTACCACGAATGATCTGAAATCTGACGTATTATCACATATTTTACAAGTATAATTCATAATTTAAAATGAACTTTATCAGTCATAAAAATGGAAAATGATCGCTTAGTTTCCATGTTGCGAAATTAAATTTTTATTTTTGCATTGAACCTCATTCTTCTTTTGACCAAAAGCAATGCCCGACCATTCTTTTGCCGTTATGGCTTACCACGATTCCCCATATCTTGCTGCATGTCTGGAGTCATTAAAGGCCCAGATTGTCAAAAGTGAAATATACATTACTACATCTACGCCATCTTCCTTTATTGAGAATATAGCCAGGAAATACGAAGTTGAACTTTTTATTACAACAAAAGGACAAGGTATAGCGCATGACTGGAACTTCAGTCTAAACATGGCCAAAACCAAATATGTAACTCTGGCTCATCAGGATGATCTGTACCATAACGCGTATTCAACAAGTTGTATTAAGGCAAGCGAAAAGTATAGAGATACTTTAATCTGTTTTACCGGATACGACGAAGTAATAAACAATGCTAAAAGAACACGAACACTACTATTAAGTGTAAAAAGATTGATGCTCAACTCTGCTATGCCAATTACTAATTACATTCATAGTAAAATCAGGAAGAATTTACTTCTGATCGCTGGTTGTCCTATCGCAGCTCCGAGTGTAATGTTTAATCTGGAACTTTTAAAGGATTTTCAATTTTCCTCTGAATTCTCAATCAATATGGATTGGGATGCCTGGTTCAGATTAGCGAATGTGGAAGGGAGATTTGTCTATGTAAAAAAGGTACTACTCACCCACAGAATACATCCTGGATCCGCCACGACAGCAGGATTAAAAGCAAATACAAGACAAGATGAAGATTTGAAAATATTCAAACGATTTTGGCCGAATTTACTTGCTAAGTGGTTGGCGAAGATTTATGCAAAAAGCTACAAATCGAATATTGACACAGACTGATTAATCCCCGCCATGAATTCAAAATTTCTGTCCATCGTAAAATATATTGTCCTGCTTGGGGTTGCATTTGCTTTGCTTGCTTTGGCATTTAAAGGGATAAGTGTGTACGCCATACTGGACGAAATGCTGCAGGCAAAATTATCCTGGTTACTCCTTGCAATCATTATCAGCCTTACGGGATTTGTCAGTCGTGCAATTCGCTGGAAGTTACTGATTGAATCATTAGGCTATACACCATCCTTAAAGAATACAACTGCTTCCCTGATGGTCGGATATTTTGCAAATCTCGCTTTACCCAGGCTAGGAGAGGTGACACGATGCGGAACATTGAGCAAAGCTGAGTCGATTCCATTCAGCAGTTTGCTGGGTACAGTCATCGTAGAGCGGGTCATTGACGTCCTCAGTCTGCTTATACTATTATTCCTTTCATCACTCCTGGAAATAGACCGGTTAGGAAATTTCTTACACGCCAATATCATTCAACCACTTGGAGAAAAGCTTCAAAATGTCATGTCATCACCAAAGACAATGACTATTGTTATAATTCTTTTCATCGCGCTACTCATGACTATTTTCATCATCATGAGACGATCAAAACAAAATAAAGAAGAATCAAAAATTATTCATCTGATCAAAGGTCTTTTGAGTGGATTGCAATCTGTAACAAAACTTAAACGACCCTGGCTATTTATTTTTCATTCTGTCTTTATCTGGTTTCTTGCATTCCTTGGGATGTATGTCAGCTTCCAGGCATTGCCGGCGACAAGTGATTTGGATATAACTGCAGCTTTATTTATCCTGGTCATCAGTGGATTAGGCATGGCAGCTCCGGTACAGGGTGGAATAGGAGCTTTTCATTTATTGGTTTCGCAGGGATTGACCTTTTATGGCTTGACTCAAAAAGACGGTCTGGCATTTGCAACTTTGGTGCACACACTTTCACTGGCTTTGGTAGTACTATGTGGAATTACTTCGTTGATATTTCTTTTTTCAACTAATAAAAAACGTTTAAACGAAAGCAAGCTTCAACAATAGCCCATTTTAAAACAATGAAGCTTTAAAAGGGTATATTAGTTATCTGTTTTAGAATAAAACATTTTCAAACCATGTTTTCATTAAAATTTCAGGAAATAATCCGCAAACCCATCATTGGCATAAGCGCACTAATGCACAAAACAGGTGCTGCTAAAGTCTGGATGAGATTTACATCTGCGACGCAACGCTTTATCATATGGCGGTCCCCATTCATGCGATCGTTGAAGGCAACTCATTTCATTGACATCGGAGCGAATACAGGTGAATTTGCTTTAATAGCGAGAGCAGCATTTCCATCTGCTAAAATAATTTCCTTCGAACCGCAACCTATCGCATTTGATGCACTGAATAAGGTGATGAAAAAGGATAAAAACTTTCTGTCCTACCAAGTCGCCCTGGGAGAAAAAGAATCAACGGCCGTCATGTATGTTTCCCCTTTTAGTCCATCCAGTTCGTTTCTTTTCAAGAGCGAAGACGCTCAGGCACAGGAAATGCATTTGAAGACGCTGGACCAATACGAAAATTTTATAACCCCCGCTGACACAACGATCATGAAGATGGATGTTGAAGGATATGAATTGTCCATATTGAAAGGTGCGGAATTATTTTTAAAAAAGACCGACTGGATATATATCGAATGCAGGGCCACTGAACCTATTGGTTGCAGTTTTAGCGAGATTTATGATTTCCTCATTCATCGAGGCTGGGAATATCATGGTGCATATGACTCTGCATTTTCTACAAATGGCAGGCTAATGTATTTTGATGCTCTTTTTAGGAACACAAAAAAATAAAATTTAGCTGATCGGCATCCAACATCCATGAAAATAACTGTCATCACTCCAGTGTATAATGGCGAATTAACCATCCGATCATGCATTGAAAGTGTGTTAAACCAGACTTATACTGAGGTTGAATACATCATCATGGATGCCGTCTCAAAAGATAATACCCTGAGCATTATTCATGAATATCCTCAGGAAAAAATAAAGCTCTTCTCTGGAAAAGATCAGGGTCTTTATGACGCCATTAATAAAGGTATGGATATCGCCTCAGGAGACATAATGTGCTTTCTCTGTGCTGACGATATGTACGCCGATAATTTTGTTCTTCGAAAAGTGGCCCATGCATTTCAGTCAGATCCTGACATTGATATCGTTTATTCAGATATTGTCTATGTCAACAGAAACAATATTTCCAGAATAGAACGCTATTGGAAATCTTCTTCATTCGTGCCTGGATTGTACCGGAAAGGATGGCTTCCTCCCAACACTTCATTTTTCATCAAAAGAACATCAATGTTGCATCACGAAAAATTCAATATTAAATTCAGATATGCAGCAGATTATGAGTTGAATTATCGTTTGTTAGAAAAATACAGGCTAAAATCTGTCTACTTACCGGAAATTTTAGTCCTTATGAGAAGTGGAGGGGTTAGTAATTCAAATATGACCAATATTTACAAAAGCCTGAAAGATTGTTATGACGTATTACTATTTCATCATGTCAAATATCCATCCCTTTATATTATCAATACAATGTTTTACCGATTGAAACAAATTTATATTCCGTCTAAAATCAAAAGGAAATATGGGTAATAAAATTTAATTTACCCAATAACACAAAATATCATCTTTAATCTCCAACTGATAATTTGAATTTTTTGCTCTGATATATCCAGTCACTTTGACTACTTCAGGATAATCGCGTTTGCCGGTGAATAGTCTTGCATCATCAATCAAAATGATGTGATTAAACTGGTTCTTTCTATTAAAAATCGCATCTATTTCCTCATATATTGGGCAGGATTTGTCACCCTTTGCAGTTACACCTGCAGAATAATGGCCATCCAGCCAAAAAACGACAGGTTCATGAATATTATTTAATATTTCCGGTAACACCTTGCCGCTATCTCCCTGAACGATGGTGACTTTTTCATTATTTCTAAATCTTTTTTTTGCTTTTCTATACAAATGACCTGCTAACTCTATCGAAATAATTTTATTAAATCTATCTTTTTGAGCTTCTACCATATCTCCTAAAAATGTTCCGGTCTCGATGAAGACATGGTATCCGGATTTTCTTTGGTAGTCTTCAATAGCCATTTGTTTTACGAAATGAGGCGGAGGGGCAGGGCATCCGGCTTTCTGCCAATTATCAAATTCTCGTTGCTGGTAACTGTTGTTCAATTTGTTCAAAACAAATAGTGGCAGAAAAGGCTTCAAGTGATACCTGAGGACATTTTGAACAAAAGAAATTAAGTTTCCCATTTACTGCTTTGTGTAATTACATCAAGTTGATCGCTTCGGACTAAAATACCGAAATGCGCGCTACAATGTGGAAATCCAAAAATCAAAATTTTATTTAAACAAGATATCTATCCCTTCCTCTTAAACACCTTAATCTGCTGATCACTTTTTGGTGCATATCCTGTAACTTCTGCATCCCATTTATACATGGTCGTTTCATTGTAGATGTCCACAATGCCCACCATGTCATAATTGGCAGCTGAATATCCATTGAACCAACCGAATATTGTATCAGGTGCACCCACTTTTCCAAGCCATGATGCTGAAATCAGGCAATAGACAATAAATTTCGGTTTATTTTTTTCAATTTCAGCAGCCATTTCATTTTGCATCTGCTGATTGAATGGCTGGATCTCCACCAGAGGATAGGTATATATATAACCAGTTGCGGAAAGACGATCGGCATAAAACATAATCTGTGGTTCGGAACCCATCACGGCGATCCTGTCCGTGTCGGCTGAATTCTTTTTTATATACTCCGCAATTTTTATGGATTCGTTGAATGGGTTATTTCCATATTGCTTTTTGGCAATCTGCGCCGTAGTTGAATTAAAATAAAAATCTTTGTTTCCTGAAACTGCTGCGATTCCTGCGAAGCAGAAAATAAGAAATGGCATGATCGCGATATACCTGCTTTTGGAATAGCGGCTGAGGATATCTGTGAGATAATATAAAGCCACACCTCCCATCAAACCAATCGCAGGTAAAAAACAAATGAAATAGTGCCGCCTGAAATAAAATCCGGGACACACTGTCAGAAAGGCTGAAATGCTGAAAAGAAAAATAAACAATTTCTGTTTCACAGTAAATTTTGAAAGGAAGGTTAGAATGATCCCTGCAAAAAATAGAATCCAGAAAAAAGTAAATTCACTCAGCATTGGTTTGAAACGAGCTACAAATTCTTTCATGCCGTCATCTACTGAAAGACCAAGTGCATATTTGCCTGCATAGGCCATTGTCCAGAACCAGAATTTATCGAATGTCCCTGCTCCTTTTAAGATAAGGACCAAAATGGCATATGGCAGTAAAGCTGCAACGCTGTAAACGAGTCCTTGTAGTAACACCGGGCCTATTTTAACAGGCTTTTCCATCAAACCGGTCATGACTACCGCAATTCCTCCAAACACAATGAAGAAAACTGCCTGCTGCTTCATCATAAATGCAAGACCCATCATTAGCCCAACCAGACCTGCTGTAATGATCGTCCTCTGATCATAGAAGCGAGAGAGAAAATATAATGCGATGGCCACAAAAAAAGTGATGAAGTGTGTAGCATGCGCAGCGAAGCCTAACACTGTCGGGCTCACTGACATGATCGCATAAACACCAGCGGCAAATAGAGCCACCTGCGCATTAAATAATTTTTTAAACGCCAGGAAAAGAAATAAGATGGTACCTATTCCCATCACAAGAACTCCAAAATGAATACCAGAATTTGTCTCTCCGAAAATGGTCATTATAAATGCATACATGGCAGAGGTCCCGGGAAGCTTCATCGTGTATGCCTCTTTAAAAGGAGCAATACCTTTCATCAGCAACTTGGCGATATAGGCATACTCACCTTCATCTCTTTCAAAAGCAATGTTCAATAAGCGAAGACGAATCAAAGAAGTGCAAAAAATGACAATACCTAACGCAGCCCAATAGAATGTATCACTGATAGGCTTTTCCTGAGGGGCAACACGAGCAGATTTTTCAGAAACTTTCTTTGACTTAGGAACAGGTTTTTTGCCGGAATTACTCATTTTAGCTTTCGCATGATTTGATGCAAAAGTAGATTAAAATGACGGACCAAAATGAACCTGAAAAAAGGCTATACAAGGAGCAATAGCATGTCACCTCTCTTAATTATTCTTTTTAGCTTCCGAAGATTGGAGCCCTATCTCGATATGAATCGGCTGTTTAGTTTGTAAAATGTTTACAACGCATTCAGGCCATTTATCTTCTCAATTTAAGCACAAAACCTAACCAACAACTCCACTATTTTCTCAGACGCCTTCCCCGATCCATAAAGCTGAACATCATCTCCCCTGACACTGGCCTGCTCATGAATCAAAGACACCATATCCACATCTTTCGATGGCGGAAGCACTACATTCCAACGATGCTGGACCAATTCAACCCACTCCGTTTCAGATCTCAGGGTCACACAAGGCACGCGATGGAAATACGATTCCTTCTGCACGCCTCCTGAATCCGTAATGATCAATGCTGCCTGGCTTTCCAGTTCGATCATGTCCAGGTATCCAAGAGGTTCAGTCAGAAATACATTTTGCAGACTAATATTAAATTCATTCAGCTTGGTGCGTGTCCGGGGATGCAAAGGCAATATCACAGGCACTTTTTTCGCAACTTCATCCAATACATCACAAATCAATTGCAATGCTTCTGCTGTATCCGTATTCTGCGGACGATGAATTGTAGCGAGATAGTATTTCTTGGGCTCGATATTCAGATGCTTCAGCAAATGAATCCGCTTATGCGCTTTTTCAGCATAATACAATGCCGCATCATACATCACATCACCTACCTGGAAGATTTTATCTGATGAAAAACCTTCCACTTTCAAATTATAATCAGCTGTATCCGTTGGCGTGAAAAGTAAATCAGCAATATGATCCGTCATCATGCGATTGATTTCTTCAGGCATCATTCGGTTGAATGAACGAAGGCCCGCTTCAATATGTGAAATCGGAATATGCAATTTTACCGCTGCAAGCGCGGCTGCCAATGTTGAATCTGTATCACCAAAGACATTTACAATATCAGGTTTGATTTCTTTCAGTAATATTTCGATCTGTTCCATCATCCGGCCCGTCATGGCACCATGACTTAAGCCATTTATACCCAAATGATAATCCGGAGCTTTCAATTCCAATTCATCAAAAAATATATCTGACATGTTCGGATCAAAGTGTTGGCCGGTGTGAATGATGATCTCTTCCACTCCACCATGTTTTGCCAAAGCCCTGGACACAACGGATGCTTTTACAAATTGCGGTCTGGCTCCCAGTACCGTGACAATCTTCATATCGTGGAATGTTTCAGTAGGAAGAAAAGAATTACGTTAATGATTTCCTGAAAACGGATGTACCGTTGTATGTAATTGAGTCAGTGGATGTTTCTCTCCTTCATCACTCAGGTTGCCATTGCGAATATCATACACCAATTGTATTGAAGGCTTTGCATCTTCCATCGTAAATCCATTCCCATCAAGTATTTGCTGATAACTGATCGTATGCAGGTCTGCAAAACCTTCACTGAATTCAAATTCCTCCTGCTCAATGGTGATCGATCTGTAAGTTCGCCCGCCTTTTTTCCTGATTTCCTCCGGTATCGTATCTGCATTGATACTTAAAAACCAACGTACTCTCGCTTTTTCAAATTCAAGATACCCCGCGGCACGGTCATGCAGATGCTGGTGTACATGATTGACCTTAACTGGTCCAAATATCCATAATAACATATCAAAAAAATGCACTCCGATATTTGTGGCGATACCACCTGATTTTCGCTCCTCCCCCTTCCAGCTCGTGTAATACCAATTACCTCGTGAAGTAATATAGGTAAGATCGACATCATATATTTTATCAGCAGGGCCTTTCTGAATTTTTTCACGCAATGCGATCACATTCGGGTGCAGTCTTAATTGTAAAATAGTGGATACTGAATGATGCGTATCGTACGCAATCTCACTCAGAGCATCGACATTCCATGGATTCAACACGATTGGTTTTTCGCAAATCACATCCGACCCATAACGCAATGCAAATCGTATGTGTGCATCGTGAAGATAATTGGGCGAACAAATACTGATATAATCGACTCCCGAGCCTTTCCTTTTGAGCTTTTCAAGGTGCCTGTCGAAACGCTCGAACTCCACGAAAAAAGCAGCTTGCGGAAAATAGCTATCGATG